>JACRDM010000061.1 GCA_016218565.1 Elusimicrobiota bacterium
CACTATTTTTTAGCCTCTTTATCTTTTGCTTCCGGCGCAAATTTTGCGCGTATTTTTTTGTCAATTTCGGCGAAGTCTTCCGGATGCTCGGTTAAATATGCTTTAGCATTATCCCGTCCCTGACCCAGACGCTTTTCTCCGTACACGAACCAGGTGCCGCTCTTGTCGATGATCTTTTCCTCGACTGCGGCATCCAGCAGATCTCCGGCTTTATTGATGCCTTCGTTGTAGAACATTTCAAATTCTGCCTGCCGGAAGGGAGGCGCTACTTTGTTTTTTACTACTTTTATCCTCACCCTGGCTCCGACCACCGCATCCCCGACTTTGAGATTTTCCATACGACGGATATCCAAACGCAGGGAAGCATAGAATTTAAGCGCGCGGCCACCGGGGGTCACTTCCGGATTACCAAACATGATGCCGATCTTTTCGCGCAACTGGTTGGTGAATATTACGCAAGATTTGGTATGGCTCATAGACGAGGTCAATTTACGCAGAGCCTGGCTCATCAACCTGGCTTGCACGCCCATATGCGCATCACCCATTTCGCCTTCCAGTTCCGCCCGGGTCACCAGCGCGGCCACTGAATCCACTACGATAACGTCGCAGGCGCCGCTCCGTACCAGGGTTTCGGCGATTTCCAAAGCTTCTTCCCCACCGTTTGGCTGGGACACTAACAGGTTTTCAATATTGACGCCAATTCGTTTCGCATAGCCTGGGTCTAAGGCATGCTCTACATCAATAAAAGCCGCGGTACTGCCCTTTTTCTGTGCTTCAGCAATGATATGGAGGCAGATGGTGGTCTTGCCGCTGGATTCCGGGCCGAAGATCTCGATTACCCGGCCGCGGGGCACGCCGCCGACACCAATAGCGATGTCCAGCATCAGCGACCCGGTGGGAATAACGTCTACGGGTACATGCGCGTCTTTGCCTAATTTCATTATTGAGCCTTTGCCGAATTGCTTCTCGATCTGGGCTATGGCTAACTCTAACGCTTTATCCTTTTCTGTTTCTTTGGCCTTTTCTGGTTCTTTTACCATAATTATTCTTCCTCCCTTTTGAAGTATAACCTCATATCTTTATCAATGATGCGGTGAAAAGACTTCCGCTTATTAAATTATTTTATCTACCACGGCTTCTTTCAGGTATTTATGAATGATCCAGTCTTCATTGGTATTGACCAGTTTCGGAAAACCATTAACTTTCAGGAAATGACGGTAGCTCCGGATAATTTCCGTCTGATACAATTCCATATTTTTAATAAGCTTCTCCTGGCCGGTAAAATACAGGTATTCCCGGAAATTCAACAGCGAGACAGGGAATTCATAGATGCGTCCCCCCGGTGTTTCTTTGATTTTCTTCCTGATAAATAGACTCTCTGAGCCGGAAACAAATATTTTAAGGTTCGGGTACGTATCATACAATCGTTTGATTTTATCCTGCCCATTATCAAGCTTCTGTATTTCTCAAAGCAAAACAAATATTTTGACTCCTGCAGATTCAAGCGCGGGAATATTTCCCCATAGACGATTAAAACGTCTTCTCTTGACAAACACCCTCATAGGTACCATTGCTCCCTGATTTATAACTTCATATCTTTCTCAATGATGCGGTGAAAAGGCTTCCGCGCATGATTGGCAAAAGCATTGAATTCAGTAAGAAAACGGATATATTTATCCAAATCTACCCGGCCATTCACCATAAAAGGGTTATGCCTGTTCTCTTCCAGGCGGCGCATATCCTCTCTTAAGGTATCAGACTGCGCCCACTCGCGCCACTCCTGCTTTTCCTTTTCAGTCAGCATGATATTTCCTCTTTAACTCGGAAAATTTATCCTGTTTATTGAATATGCCAAAATACTCTTCAATAACCTGCCAATCAAGTTGCTGATCATGTTGCTTCATCAGCGCCTCAATATCAGCGTATTCTTTTACCAAACGCTCGGGATCATTGACCAGAGCCTGAAGCTTCAAGCCGATGATGTCTTCCGGCTTTACTACCTTAATCTTGTGTTTTCCATCAAAGATGTCTATATCAATCGCCCGGGACAACATTTTTAGTGAAGGGGCACGAAAAGCCAGCAGAAAATCTATTTCCCCCATAATCTTAACCGGGGAAACATACTGGGCAACGTTTTCACTCTTAAAGACACTTTCATAGCCAAGTGCTCTCAACACTTGTTCAATTTTATGGAGATCCTCCTTATTGACCAGAAAATCCAAGTCTATGGTTGAACGGGAAATGCCCAGTGCGCCTATGGCAAATCCGCCAATAAGTCCATAGCTTATTTTCTCTTCGGCAAATTTTTTGATAATTATGCCAAGTACTTTTTCAAAATCCATTATCAAATCCTTGGTATATTCAACCGCTTACCAAGGAGACCCTCCTGCACATTAATTCCCATTTCAAGGACTGATAATATGTTAGGTGTCTCACTATCATCTTTTCAATTTTCCTCGGCATTACTTCGTTGTCTCCTTTGTTCGAATACCCTTCCCATTACATTGGGCGTTACTCCTAGGCCAGTAGATTTAGATGAGTTAACTAACTCAAGCCTTCTCCCCAAGCTCACTTATTCCACGGCAAGTATTTCACTTATTTTCTCGCGAAATGCGTTCCCATAATTCCGCCACATCCAATAGCTGCGCCCAATGTTTCAGGTATTTTTTGTCCAGACGATCCCGCTGCACTTTTACCACTCCGGCGATGTCATTCCACTGCCGGTCCGATACTTCCCCGCCCTTCTTAAACCAGAGCAATTTACTAAGAATGGTATCTTCAGCAGTAGCGAAAAACGCGGCTTTCTCCGGGTTTTGATCTAAAGCTATTTTCCTTCTTCTCTTAAATTCTTCCAGACTGAAGGCTTCCTGCTTTAACACATACACATCTACCTTGAACTGAGATTCAAAATGAATCAGATTAAAAGAACTTTTGCGCTGGACTGCTGCGCGGATCATTTCATCATCAATATAATATTTGTCCTGCAAATTTTCGACTAACTCCTTTACATTTTTTATTTCAATAGCCGCGACAATATCCACATCGCGTGTTGCTCTGGCCTCTCCATAAACAGAACTGGCCAAAGAACCACCGATTAGATAGGGAATACCCATTTTCTCAAAAATCTCAGTTATGGCCAGTATTACGTGAATAGGATTGTCTTCGGTCATATGTTTTCTTTCCCAGAATCCCAACCATAAATCTTGGCAGCCAATTCTTTGCCCAGCCATAAGACAGCCAATTTCCGGCGCAGTTCCTCTGCAGAAACATGAGGATACCTGTCTCTCAAGCCGGCCAAGGCAAGCTGGCGGCAGGCCTGCGTCATCCGGCTGACCTGCTGGCCTTTCTTCCAGGGCGGAAGATCACGGATCATACTGATTAATACTTTTTCTATTTTAGGATTAGTGTCTTGTTTCCGCATAATATTCCTGCCTGACTCTTCAAGCGCTAAAGAACTAGGTCTAAACAATTTTTATGACAATGCGCAAAATAATATTGGTCAGGAGGCCGGCGGCGACGTCGTCTGCCACCACTCCCCAGCCGCCTCTGCTAGCCTGCAATTTCTTAAGGCCCAGTGGCTTGACTATATCCATGACCCGGAACACCGCAAACCCAAGCCCCAGATAGAACAGGCTCTTGTCTGGCAGCCCCAGCATAGCGATTAACATCCCGGCGGTCTCGTCAATGACGATGCGCTGGTCGTCTTTGTGGCCAAATACTTCTTCGGCTTTCCCGCTGGACCAGATGGCGGTTAGTATTATTTTCAAAGTTACCAAAAAAAATATCAATTTATATGGAGAAAGCAGCCAGTAAATTCCAGCGCCTAACAAGCTGCCGCCTAAAGTGCCGGGAGCGATGGGAATATAACCGAGATAGAAACAAGTAGCCAATAATTTGGCTAATGATCTCACTGCGATTCCTCGAGAAATAAGCCTTTATATTTATTAATATAACTGATACCTGAAATAGCAGTCAATACTGTGGTCAGGGCCATCAACCAGTAACAGATCTGGCGGGTAGTAAGGTACCAGTCAAAATTCTCAAACCTTAAATTAATATAACCGCTCTTATACATGGCATTTAAAGTCAATATAATCAGAATAATGATAATACTGGTCATTTGCGAAGTAGTTTTATATTTACCAGCCCGGCTGGCCGCCAGCACTCTGCCTTTAGCCGCAGCCAAGGTTCGCAAACCGGTGATGATAAATTCCCGGCTGATGATGACGATCACCATCCACGCCGGAATGCTCAGCTCCGGCAACTGGACAAAAGAAATAAACGCGGATGAGACCAGTAGTTTATCTGCCAGAGGATCCATGAATTTACCCAAATCAGTGATATAATTGTAGCGACGGGCCAGCCAACCATCATACAAGTCAGTCAGAGATGCCGCAATAAAAATCAGCAAAGCTAATAAACGGGTCAGAGGATAATCGATAAAAATAAACAACATGAACACCGGCACCAAGACCATACGTAAAAAAGTAAGTTTATTGGCAAGATTCATGGAGTTCTCCTTATTCTTACTAAGGCACAAAGTTAAAAGAAAGCAGGAAGTTCAATGTCAGGCACATAGGCACAGAGTAAAAGATGTGCCTGTTTTTGCTTTAGAACTTTGTGCCTTTGTGCCTGGAATTTACTACATTCCCGATTAAGTCGTATGGTAAGGCTTTAGTTATTTTAACCTGCACAAAAGCGCCGGGTTGAAGCTTTAATGCTGAATGGACCCGCACCTGATTATCTATCTCCGGCGCATCATACTGGCTGCGGCCACGGTAAAATCCCTGCTGATCCCGACCTTCAATGAGCACGATTAAATCCTGGCCGATTAGTTTCTGATTATTATCCAAGGCAATTCTTTGCTGCAGCAGCATTATTTTCTTGAGCCTCTGCTGTTTAACCTGCTCCTTGATCTGACCGGGCATTTTCGCCGCTGCGGACCCCTCTTCACGAGAATAAGCGAAAACACCTAACCGGTCAAACCCGGCGCGCGCAACAAAATCATAAAGCTCCTGAAACTGCTTTTCAGTTTCTCCGGGAAAACCGACCATGAAGGTAGTCCGCAAAGTTGCTTCCGGCATGGTGTCCCGTATTTCCTGGATCAGGCTTTCGATCTGCCGGCGCGTGACGTGGCGATTCATCTGGCGTAAGATAGAGTCATTGATATGCTGTAGCGGCAGGTCAATGTATTTACAAATCTTTTTTTCCCTGGCCATGATCTGGATAACTTCTTTATCCAAATGGGCAGGATGCGCGTATAATAAACGCAGCCAGTGCAAATCCTTGATTTTTACTAATTGTCTCAGCAGTCCCGCTAAGGCGGGACGGGGATATCGGTCCGAGCCAAAATTGGTAATATCCTGGCCGATTAAATTAATTTCGCGCGAACCCTGCCGGACCAATTTTTTGGCTTCAGCTACAACATCTTCAATTGTCCGGCTGCGGAAATTGCCCCGGATATTGGGGATTAAACAATAAGAACAGAGGTTGTCACAGCCATCGCATATTTTTAGATAAGCGGCAAAGAACGGAGTCAGCTGGTAACGCACCGCGGAATGAGCCGGTAAATATTCAGGTGAGGCTTGATAAAAAATATCCACTTCCGGCAATACTTCGACCAACTCAGTACCAAATTCCCGCACCAGGCAGCCGGCTACCACCAATTTCTTTAGCTTTCCCTCTTTTTTCAGCCGGGCAATTTTCAGGATGGTTTCAATTGATTCTTCTTTGGCGCGGCGGATAAAAGAACAGGTATTAATAATTACCAGGTCAGCTTTAGCCGGAACGGTCGTGATCTGGTGGCCTTGTCCCTGCCAGCGCCCCAGGAGATATTCCGCGTCCACCAGATTTTTGGGACAACCTAAATTGATCAAGCCGACCTTGGCCATTACCGCGCCCGCAGGATCAGAATCAATAATAAAATGATAGCAATAATAGCGGTAATAGACCAGACCAAAAGGCGAATATTAACCTTGGGAACAAGAGCCGAGGAGATCTCTGACTGGTCCGGGACACATGATGTCGGCTGACTGCGCTGACGGTTATAAGCTCGCACTATTTCATCGCCATCCAAACCCAAATACTGAGCATAATTGCGTAAAAAACCTTTGAGGTATACTTCTGCCGGGAAAACATCAAAAGTATCTATTTCTAAAGCTTGAAGATACCGCACCGATATCCTGGTTTCCTGGGCTATCTTTTTCAGGGATACTTTCTTCTGTTTCCTGGCTTCTGACAAGGTGCTGCCGATAAACAGGTCCATTTAAAACCTCATCTTATGGTTGGCGATTTCGCGGTCCGACAAAAAATTATTTAAACTTAAATAATTCGTCCCTTACTCCGGTATTTATTTTTACGTTGAGCAATTCACTGGTGATCAGCTGGTTATCATCTTCCCAGATAGTTTTCACTGGCAGCCAGGTACTGGTATCCACAAATATTTTCATCTTGAACCTATAGGTTTTATCTTTAGGTTCCAACAGCAGGACCTCTTTGCCGCCTTCACTAATGGCTTTAGTCTCATAATTTTTGGTCAGGTCATTGACTGACCATAGACCAAAATCGCTTTTCCACTGTTTGCCGATAAGAGTAGAAACTTTCTGGCGCATGTTTTCCTGCCATTTGCCGTCTGCCAGGACATACATCACCAGATCATCCTTGTTGGCAATGACCATTTGCTGGGTAGGAGAAGTATATTCAACGTAAAGCAGATCAGGTTTTTTATAGATGATTGTGCCTTTGACGATCTGCCGCTCTTTGAGCGCTTTGAGCGCGATCACCTGCTTTAGGCTAAACCGCAGATCAGTAATCCTGGTTTCCTGCTGTTGCATATTCTCAAAAATGCTTTGGGGGGTAAGACTTGAATCTGCGGCCCAAGACAAGCTGGTGATACAAACTAAACCGCTAAGTAAAATTTTACCTAGTTTGTATTTCATTTTGTTTTTCCAACTCTCTTAAGTAATTTTCATCGGCCAGCACTTCACGCGGCTTAGTCCCGTCAGGAGGTCCAATCAAGCCTTCCTCCTCCATCTGGTCGATGATCCGGCCGGCATGATTGTAACCAATACCCAGCCGCCGTTGCAGCAGGGAAATAGACGCCTGCCGGCTATTCAATACCAATTTTACCGCTTCCATGAAACGCTCGTCTTTTTCCATTTTATGGCTATCGCTTTCCGGGTTTTGGGCAGATTGGATGATGTCTTCCTTATATTCAGGCTGTCCCTGTTTGGACAGAAATTCTACGATACGGCAGATCTCGTCTTCGGTTACGAGAGCTCCCTGCAATCTGACCGGAGCCGGCGCTCCCGGCGGCAGGAAAAGCATATCGCCGCGGCCAGCCAGATCCTCGGCTCCGCCAGTATCCAGGATAATACGAGAATCCAGCTTATTTTGCACATAAAAGGCGATTCGAGCGGGGAAATTGGCCTTGATAATACCAGTGATCACATCCACCGTAGGCCGCTGGGTGGCCAAAACCAAGTGGATACCGACTGCGCGCGACATCTGGGCCAGGCGCATAATCGTATCTTCTACTTCGATGCTGGCCAGCATCATTAAATCAGCAAGTTCATCAATGATAACTACCAGATAGGGCATTTTTTCCACGCCAGGCATTTTGTTAAAGATATCTATATTACGGGCGCGAACGCCAGCCAGGATCTTATAACGGCGTTCCATCTCGGTAACCATTCCCCGCAGCGCCCCGGCAGCCTGCTTGGCGCTGGTTGTCACTGGCGCCAATAAATGAGGTATACCGTTATATATAGGCAGCTCCACAGTCTTGGGGTCGATCATCAAGAACTTCACTTCATCCGGAGTAGCTTTATAAGCAATACTGATGATCAGGGCATTGATACAAACGCTTTTACCGCTGCCAGTGGTACCGGCAATCAGTAAGTGCGGCATCTCCTGCAGGTCAGCGACAGTAGTCTGGCCGGAAACAGTCTTGCCCAGGGCCAGGGTTAATTTGCTGTCATCTGTTTGGAATTCCTTGCTTTCAAAGATTTCACGTAAAGAAACAACCTGCGGCTTAGAGTTTGGGATTTCGATACCCACTGCATTTTTACCTGGAATGGGCGCTAGAATGCGCACTCTGGCCGCGCGCAAAGCCAGAGCAATGTCATTTTCCAAAGCCACGATCCGGCCGACTTTCACGCCGCTGGAAGGTAACAGATCGTACCGGGTGATGACCGGACCAGGATGGATTTCCACCACCTGAGCTTCAATGCCAAAATTAGCCAGGGTCTGTTGTAGGAGCTGAGCGTTTTGCTGCAGTTCCCGCTCATCCATCTGGCCCTTATCCTTAGTGCGGGTATTGAGCAATGATATGGGTGGCAAGATGAATGCCCCGGCGATCCTGGGCTTTTTCGGCATAGACTCTGACTTGACCGACAGCGGGGTACTAATCGTCGGCTTATCCAATTTTCTTTTCTGGGTTAGATGAATCAACGGTTTAGCCGGTTTTTCAGTCACTTTGATCTCCGGCAACTCTTTGGTTCTTTTAATCATCGGCTTGGCTTCTTTGGGACCGGATGATTTTTTAGAGAATAATTTCATTTCCTTGAAATCTTCCATTTTAGCTTTGATCATATTAAAAAATTCAATTAGAGAAAATTCAGTGGTGAAGACAATACTGACCATGAGACTGGAGACCAGGATCAGACCGGCCCCGACAGGGCCAAACCCCCGGCGCAGGAACTTGCTGCCGAACGTACCTACATACCCGCCCCACATGCCAGAGACAATATATTCATCGGTTTTTATCAAACTGATCAGGGTGCAACTGGAAATTAGTAGCAGCAGCACGCCGGCGATCTGCAGATAGAACCGCTCTTCTTCTTCATGCTCAATGCGTTCGTAGCCCCAGATAACCATGACCAGAGGGATAAAGTAAGCGCCGAACAGACCAAAAATCTCTTTCAGGCACTTGGAGAATAAATGACCAAAAGCGCCAATGAAGTTCTTGCCGCCCGGACCAGGGATCAGGGACAGGATGATCAATAGTGATGCCGTCACTAAAAGTAACCCATAGATCTCATGCCGTCTTTCATCTTTTTGCAGGGAACGGAATAGTTTCATGTAGCTCTTGCCCCTCAACGAGTATAATAAAACAAGAGCAAAATAACGCCAAATACAAAACGGTACCAGACAAATATAACCAGGTCAGACTTTTTCAGGTACTGCAAAAAAAACCTGATGCAGAGTAAGCCAAGTATAGCCGCAGTCAGCATTCCGGCGGCAAAATTCACTAAAGGTATAGTTAATCCTTGCTGGAAAAGTTTCTTGAGCGGAACAATCGCCGAGCCAAAGATAATCGGGGTAGAGAGTAAGAAAGAAAAACGTGCCGCGCTCTCCCGGTCCAGTCCCAGGATCCGGGCGCAACTGATAGTGCTGCCTGAGCGGGATACGCCCGGGATAATAGCCAAAGCCTGACTAAAACCGATCCACAGGCTTTGCCAGAAGGTGATCTGTTTAAAATTCACATCCTGTCGTCCGTAGCGGTCGCAGAGATACATAATCATTCCCATAATGATCAAGCTGCTGCCTACCAGGCCGACATTACGGAAGTAAGTTTCTGCTATATTGTCCAGCAGATATCCAGCTATGGCTCCGGGTATAGCCGCAACTATCAAGAACCAGAACATTTTCCCATCCCTGGTACCGGTGCCGCGCCAGCCGCTTCTTATCAGCAGTATCCAATCCTGCCAAAAATAGATCATGACCGCGGCCAGGGTGCCCCAGTGCAGCGCAATATCAAACACCAGCCCATGGTCGGCCCAACCGAGAAGCTGCGGGACAGCGATCAAGTGCCCGGAACTGGAGATTGGCAAAAATTCACCAACTCCCTGGATAAAGCCCAGAATGATTGATTGAATTATGGTCATAAAACCCCTTTATATTATATTGTAGCACATAGGCTAAAAAAAAACAACCATAATAACTTATGGTTGTTTTCTGCTAAGGACGAACTTATCACGCTAAATCCTATAGTTCATCGTTCAGGTTATCGGGAGTGATTTCATACTTCTCTAAGATGGCTTTATTAATATCTTCCTTAATATTGGACTTCTTTATATATACAGTATCGCTGTATTTGCCATCGCTTCTTTTCCGGCCAGGCATCCCCACAAATAAACCTTTTTCCCCATTCAAGACCCGGATGTCACGCATGACAATACTGTCATTGATGGTAATGGTAGCCCAGGCTTTTAGATTGCCTTCCTTTTTCACCTTCTTGATCTTGACTCCAGTTATCTCGAATGACTTTTCCTCGGCCATGTGGTCCCCCAAACTTAGATTGAACTACTTTAAGGAAACTTTCACATCCTTTTTGGCATCCTTGATACCCAGTTTATCCTCACGGGCCAGCCAGCCTAGTCCCATGCATACCAGACTGTTAGACAGTTTCAAACCGGTTTTGAGTTTCAAAACAGAAACTTCGCCATTCTTTTCGAGGAACTGAAATATTTTTCCAGCTGTTTCACCGACTTTATCGATCATGATCTTCACCTCCTTTACTATTAGTATACTTTTTTCATTACTGTTATCTAAGATATCAACACTCATTAACTTTGTCAAGAAAAAAACATTCTATTATGAAGGCATAATCAAGATAAGAGGTTGGCCGCTTTCTACACGCTTGCCGTTCACTACCAGGATCTTGATCACCTTCCCACTCGTCTCGGACTGGATCTCATTCATCATTTTCATGGCTTCAATAATGCAGATAATCTGGCCTTTTTTAATATCCTCGCCTTCAGACACAAAATTAGCAGCTCCCGGAGCCGGGGACCGGTAAAAAACTCCTCCGAGCGGGGCCTTTACTTTTACCGCGCCTGCGGGAATATGGGCTTCTTGCAGGGATGTCGGCGCCGGAACTGCCGCCACCGGCGCCGCGTAGGGCCGGGACCGTTCTTCCTTGCGGCGCAGCTTGAGCTGGCCATGCTGGTCCTGGATAGCGAGCTCTACCAGGTCCTCTTTAACCATGAATTTAAAGATCTTTTTTATTTCTTTCAGATCCTCTTCAGCCACGTTTAAAACGCTCCTTTATCCTGTTAGAATACGTTATATTATAATAGTTTTTATAAATCTATTACGGGGCTTATTTTTTTTCCCGCAATACCGCTTTGCGACTAAGGTTAATGCGGCCCATGGAATCAATTTCCACAACCTTCACTTCGATCTCATCACCTTCCTTGACCACATCTTCCACCTTCTCTGTACGTCCTTCAGCAAGTTGGGAAATATGTACCAGCCCTTCCTTGCCAGGCAGGATCTCGACAAAAGCGCCGAAGTTCATCAAGCGGGTAACCTTGCCGGTATAATTCCGGCCGATCTCCGCGTCCGCCGTCAGATAGCCGATCATTTCCAAAGCAGCGTCAACCGCTGCCTGGTTTGGGCCAGACACAAAAACCTTGCCGTCATCTTCGATATTGATCTCGGCTTTGGTGTCTTCGATGATTTTCTTGATCACCTTGCCGCCCGGGCCAATGACATACTTTATTTTATCAGTAGGAATCTGGATAATACAAATCTTGGGCGCAAAGCTCGATATGTTTTTACGGCTGGCTGGCAGCACGGCAGTCATTTCTGCCAAAATATGGAGCCTGCCTTTCCTGGCTTTTTCCAGGGCTTCCGCTAAAATCTCGAAACTTAAACCTTCTACCTTTACATCTAATTGGATAGCGGTAATGCCTTTACGCGTTCCAGCTACTTTGAAGTCCATATCGCCATAATGGTCTTCATGACCGCTGATATCGGCAAAGGTGGCATATTTATCTTTTTCCAATACTAAGCCGATGGAAATACCGGCTACCGGGTCAGAGATGGGAACACCTGCATCCATCAAGGAAAGCGTACCACCGCACACACTAGCCATGGACGAAGAACCATTAGATTCCAAAATATCAGCAACGATCCTGACGGTATAGGGAAATTTTTCTTCACTTGGCAGGATGGGGCTGAGCGATTTTTCCGCCAAAGCGCCGTGGCCTATTTCTCTCCGGCCTGTGCCGCGTAAAGGTTTTACTTCTCCGGTCGCAAACGGCGGGAAATTGTAGTGCAACATGAATTTCTTTTTATATTCACCTTCCAGCTCATCCATGATCTGGCGGTCATCCATCGTACCCAGGGTAGTGGTCACCAGGGCTTGGGTCTGGCCGCGGGTGAAGATCGCCGAACCATGGGTCCGCGGTAACACGCCGACTTGCGCGCTGATATCGCGGATCTGGTCAAAAGTACGCCTGTCTAGCCGTATATGATCTTCCAAAATAAGACGGCGGATCTCTTTTTCCAACATCTTGTCAATGACCTGCTTGATGGACTTTTCCTGTTCCGGGTATTTTTCAGCAAAGCGCGCTATGGTTTCATTAATACCTTTATCCAGCGCTATTGCGCGGGCCTTCTTCTCTGTTACTTGCACCGCTTCCAAAACATAAGGCCTGGCAAAAGTTTCCACCTCCTGTATTAAAGACGGAGCAGTTTCAGTCAATACATGGTCTTTTGGGTTAGCGCCGCACATTTTAAGTAATTCTTCCTGTAAAGCGACTATTTCTTTAATATATTTGTGGCCGAATTTAATGGCTTCCAGGACCTCTTCTTCAGAGACTTCATAGGCGCCGCCTTCAATCATGGTCACCGCATCTTTAGTGCCGGCGACAACGATGTCAAAAGTACTGGCTTTCAATTCATCCGTGGTTGGATTAAGGACCAATTGTCCTTCAATTTTTCCGACTCTTACGCCAGCGACCATCTTGGCAAAAGGCGCACCGGCCAATCCCAAAGCCAGAGAACTGGCGCAGATGGATAGTACATCCGGGTCATTCTGGGTATCCACGGAGAGTACGGTTACCATCACCTGTACCTCATTGCGGAACCTCTCGTCAAAGAGCGGACGAAGAGGCCGATCGATCAAACGCGAGGTTAATACTTCTTTTTCCCGCGGTCTTCCTTCTCTCTTGAAAAATCCACCGGGAATTTTTCCGGCGGCATAAGTTCTTTCCCTGTATTCCACAGTCAACGGGAAGAAATCAATAGCTTCCCTTGGTTCATTGGCTATTCCGATCGTAGCCAAGACTACGGTTTCGGCATACGAAGCGACTACCGCGCCCTGGGCCTGTTTGGCCAATTCGCCGGTCTCAAACTTCAAAGTCTTGCCATTCAACCCCATACTTACTGATTGTTTTTTAGTTTCCAATTTATTCCCTTTCTTTACCCGGTTAGAGATATTCTAACGAAGAGTACATGCCTGCCCTAGATAATTTCTAACGGGGTTTATTTGCGTAAATCTAATTTTTCGAGCATCGCTCGATATTTTTCTAAATCGTACTTTTTAAGATAATTCAAAAGGCTCCTTCTCTGTCCGACTAATTTCAGCAACCCATGTCTGGAATGATGATCCTTCTTGTGGACCTTGAAATGCCCGGTGAGCTGGTTAATACGCTCGGTGATCAAAGCCACCTGCACTTCAGCCGAACCGGTATCTTTCTCGCTCTTCTTGAATTTTTCGATAACTTCCTTTTTCTTCTCTTTGGGTAATACCATCGCTTTCACTCCTCTCTAATAATACTAAAGGTTGGCGAATTACGCTAATGACCACGAATACAATTTAAGGCGTAAATAATATAACATAAGATAATTGTTTTTACAAGAATTTTATTCGAGTCCTATACAGCTATTCGCCTTATTCATGTTTTAGTACTCTTGCCGCAGCAGCTACATCCCTGGCTATTTGTTGCGCTAGCAAAGTATGATTACGGAAAAACCGTTCTTGACGCAGTTTCCGGAGCAGTTCCAGACGCAATGTTTTTCCGTAAAGCCGGCCTTTGAATCCCAGGAGATGCGCCTCTATCTTGGGCAATTTCGGAACCATCCCCAAACTAGCCCGGTACCCGATGAAAACAACCGCTGGCCGGCGGCTGTTCCCGGTTTTAGCCCAGGCAGCATAGATCCCCAAAGGCAGAAGCAGGCGTTTATCTATATTCAGATTGGCTGTGGGGAAAGCTAATTTCCGGCCTAGTCCCCTGCCGGTTATCACTTTGCCGATTAAAACATGCGGCCGGCCCAGCAACTCTACCGCGGCTTTGAGCGAGCCCGCCCGGAGCAATTCCCGGATCTTGCTGGAAGAAACTTTTTGACCCCGCCGGTGCAGATTGGGAATTACTTTTACCGCGTAGCCAAACTGTTGGCTAAAATTTTTTAAAGTTTCAACCCCCCCTGCCTGGCCAGCGCCAAAATGGTAATGTTCACCAACCCAGAGACTTTTTATTCCCAACTTTTTTACCAGAATATTCTTGATGAAATCTTGTGGTTCCATCCTGGCCAGGGTTTGGTTAAATTTCAACACCACCATCACCTGCGCGTCCAATTGCCTGATCAGATCTATTTTTTCCCTGGTAGCGGTCAGGAGTACGCCGGTAATATTTTTATTCAAAACCTCCCGCGGGATATGGTCAAAAGTCAAAACAATACTGGTCCCGCCAGACTCTCGCGCTTCGGTGACGGCAGCTTTTATCAGTTGTTGATGTCCCAGGTGCACTCCGTCAAAAGTTCCCAGGGCTATAACCGGCTGCTTTAACTTTTTTAGATGTTGTAATCCGTAATAAACTCTCATTTAGACAACTGTTTGCTGATCTTTAGCAATACCTCTTTCTTTACTTTTGTTAGCGAGCCGGCGAGAAAGAAGCCGGCTGCTCTTTTATGTCCACCGCCACCGAATTTAACTGCAATGGCGTTTACATCGACCTGGTCCTGGGAACGCAGACTAACCTTAAAACCGTCATTCTGCTGTCTCAGCAGCGCCGCTACTTTGACTCCTTTAAGAGAACGGGCAAACCTGATGATGCCTTCCGTATGTTCTACCTTAGCGCCCGTCTTACGCAATAACTGCCGGGGCACTACAGCCGTGGCCACCTGACCTTGGTGGCTTACTTGTAGGCCGGAGAGGCTGGCACCCAGCAATTTCAACTGCGGCAGACTGTTTTCTTCATAGATCCGGCGCCCTAGCTCACAGGGATCTACTCCTGCTTCAACCAGTAGCGCCGCAGTCCGCAAGGCGGCCGGATTAGTATTGGCTTCCTGGAATTTATTGGTTTCCGTTACAATGCCGGTATAGAGACAGGTGGCTATAGACTGGGTCAACTTCTTAGCCCCGGCCTTGACTACATTATAGATCTGTTCTGCGCAGGACGCGCTTTCCCGATCCAGGTAATGGTAATCACCAAAAGGGAGCGCGCTCAAGTGATGATCAATGACTATCACTTTTTTGACCTGCGTTTTTAAATCGATAATATTACCGGTCCGCTGGATATCGCTGGCATCCAGGATCAACGCCACGTCAAAAGTACCGCTGACCCGGGCCGCTTTGATGATCTTCCGGGCACGTGGCAAAAACCGGTATATGGCGGGGCAACCATCGCGGTTGGCGATCACATATTTCTTTTGGCCCAACTGTTCCAAGAACAGGGCCATGGCGGTCTCACAGGATATGGAATCACCGTCGGGATTGAGATGGGAGGTGAGCAAGAAAGACTGCCCCGAAGCTATAACCTTTACGATATCCCTGATCACTTTCCCGAACATTTTTTTTCTTCTTCCTTTTTGATCTTTTCCAGGATCTCAAAAACGTGGCCAGCCTTTTCCTGGGTCTGATCATAATGAAAACGCAGTTCCGGTACGAATCGCAATTGGATCCGGTGGCCTATTTCCTTGCGGAAAAAAGGCGTAGCCTCGGCTAGAATCTGCTGGGTCTGTTTCTGTTTTTCCGGCGGTCCATAAACACTGAAAAATATCTTGGCCAATTTTAAGTCGGGGGTCAGCTCCACGTCAGTGATGGTCACAAAACCGACCTCCTTGTTTTTAAAATCCGCGATCATGATCTTACCCATTTCCCGCTTGATCAGTTCCGCTACCCGGATCACTCTTCTGTTCATAGTATCTCCAAAAAACGATGATCTGATGATAAGTAAAAGATTTGGCTTATACGTATCATCGTATTATCGCTTCACTATCCAACTTCCTGGCGACTTTTTCCAGCCTGTAGGCTTCGATGCTGTCTCCGGCTTTCAAATCATTAAAATTCTCGATCCCGATACCGCATTCAAATCCAGTGGCCACCTCTTTGACATCGTCCTTAAATCTGCGCAAAGAAGATATTTTGCCTTCAAAAATAACCACATTATCCCTGACCAGTCGCACGGTGGCGGTGCGCGGGATCACACCTTCATTAATATAACTGCCAGCCACTACGCCACCTTTGGGCAGTTTGAAGATTTGCCGTACCTCGGCCCGGCCCAGTTTAACTTCCTTGATGTCCGGTTCAAGCATACCTTCCAGCGCCTTCCTCACGTCATCAATAACTTCATAGATTACGCGGTAAAGCCGCAGATCCACTTTTTCTTTTTCCACTAAGGCTTCGATCCCGGTCTGCGGACGCACGTTAAACCCGATAATAATGGCATTGGAAATACTGGCCAGAATGACATCGCTTTCGGTAATGCCGCCGACACCGCGATGGATAACGTTTATTTTTACTTCCTTATTAGGCAGCTTAAGTAATGATTCTTTCAACGCTTCGGCTGAACCCTGAACATCGGCTTTGATGATAATCTTTAATTCCTTGAGTTTGCCTTGTTTGATCTGTTCGTATAATTCATCTAAGCTGATCTTGGCCTTATTTAAGTTCATCACCTCCAGCCGCTTTATCTCTTGTCGCATAGTAGAGATATGGCGGGCTTCGCGCTCGTCAGCCACTACCTGGAACGAATCGCCGGCTTGCGGCAAACCGTTCAGGCCTAACACTTCAACGGGTGTAGCCGGACCGGCTCCCTGCACTTTTTCCAGCTTATCGTTGAACATGGCCCGCACTTTCCCATAAATCTGGCCAGCGATAAAGAGATCGCCGGGATGTAAAGTTCCTTTCTGGATGAGTAAAGTAGCTACCGGCCCTCTGCCTTTATCTAATTTGGCTTCTACCACCACTCCTCTGGCCTTAGTCTTGGGATTGGCTTTCAACTCCTTCATTTCTGCTTCCAACAGGATCATCTCCAGGAGAGTTTCCAGACCGGTTTTTTTATTCGCAGAAACTTCTACAAAAATAGTTTTTCCACCCCAATCTTCGCTGGCCAGATCCAGACCAGCTAATTCCTGTTTTATCTTTTGTACATTGGCCGCCGGCAAATCCACTTTATTAACCGCTACGATAATAGGTACGTTAGCCGCTTTGGCATGATTGATAGCTTCCACTGTTTGCGGCATTACGCCGTCGTCAGCAGCTACTACCAGCACGACAATATCAGTCACCTGCGCGCCCCGAGCGCGCATTGCGGTAAACGCTTCATGGCCTGGAGTATCCAGGAATACTATGTCACCTTTAGGCAAGCTTACTTTATAGGCGCCGATATGCTGGGTGATCCCGCCGGCTTCCCCGCCAGCCACATTGGTTTCCCTGATCGCGTCAAGAAGAGAGGTTTTGCCATGATCCACGTGACCCATAATGGTGACCACCGGAGACCGTGGCACCAGGTCCGCTGAATTATCTTTTTCATCTTCCTTTACTAATATCTCTTCACCATAGAGAGGGACTATTTCAGCTTCGTATCCGTAATCTTCTACAATAAGAGAAACTATATCTGGTTCCAGCCGCTGATTAATAGTGGCCAGGATCTTTATCTGCATTAATTTTTTTACCAGTTCAGAAGGTTTTATCTTTAGTTTTTCCGCTAGTTCGCCAACAGTGACGATCTGCGGTATTTTTAGTTTTTCCTTCGGCAGTACAAGCGGGACAGCCGGAGGCGCCGGCGCGGGAATTGGCTTCACTTCTGGAGCCGTCTCTTGAGGTTGAGGCGCAAGATGAGGCTTTTGCTCAATTTTCGGTTTTACCTGCTTTGGGACTGGCTGCGCTTTGATATGTACCTGAGGAGCCGGATTAGTAATTATCTCAACCGGTTCCTTTTGTACTACTGTTTTGCTTTCTTCTTTGACCGCAGTTTCTTTTTTAATTATGGCTTTTACAACTTTCTTTTCTTTGGGAATAGATTCTTCTTTTACCGCTTTCCTGACTGTTTTTTTCGGTTGCTTAGCCTCTTTTTCCATTGGTTTAGCAATTGCTGTTTTCTTTTTCTTTTCTGGCTTAACCACTGCCGTTACCGCTTTTCTGATGATCTTTTTTGGTTTTTTTTCGTCGTCTTTAGTCTCTGATTTTTTTACCATACTTGGCCCCCACTGGGAACTACATTATTTTTGTTCGACCATAATTTCTTTGGCTGTGGCCTGTATTTTTTCGGCTTTTTTCTGACCTATACCCGGCACCTGAGTCAGGTCGACGATAGCCGCAGCGGCAATTTTTTCCAGGGTACCAAAGCCTTTAGCGATCAATTCGGTCTGTAATTTTTCGCCAACAGACGGCAACCGGGTTAGCTCTCCACTAACTTCCGCCGCTGTTTCAGCAACCGTCACTGCTGCTGCCTGCGCAGCTGCTGCTTCCGCCGCGGCAATACTGGCCTGAGCCTGGATCTTCTTATCAGACTGGCTTTTGATATCGATATGCCAACCGGTGAGCTTGGCCGCCAGGCGTACGTTCTGCCCGGCTTTACCGATAGCCAGAGACAACTGGTCATCTGGCACGATCACTTCGGCTCTCTTATTAGGGGTATCTACGGTGACGCTCGCGGTTTTGGCCGGGGACAGGGCTTTAGCAATATATGTGGGCTGGTCATTGTGGAAGTCAATGACATCTATCCTTTCGCCCTTGAGCTCATCAATAATAGTACGAATGCGGGAACCCTTTACTCCCACACAAGCGCCGACCGGGTCTACTTTTTCATTATTACTGGCCACGGCTATCTTCGCTCGTTGGCCTGGCTCACGAACGACATTCTTTATTTCCACGATCTTCTCGTAAATTTCCGGCACTTCCAGTTCAAACAAACGCTTTAACAAACCAGGGTGGGTCCGGGAAACAATCACATGGGGACCTTTGGTGGTTTTATTGACCTTTAAAATGATCACTTTGATCCGTTCACCGCCATGATAGGACTCGCCTTTGATCTGTTCACGCTGCGGCAAATGCGCCTCGATCTTGCCCAGATCTATAATGAGCCCTTTAGGCGCAACCCGTTGCACGATGCCATTGATCAATTCCATTTCTTTCACTTTGTATTCATTGAACAGGTTTTCCCGCTCGGTTTCCAGTAACCTCTGGATGATGATCTGTTTGGCGGTCTGAGCGGCAATACGCCCAAATACTCTGGTATCCAGGGCAATGATAACATCATCATCGATCTTGGCTTTCGGCTTAATCTTCTGAGCCTCGCTCAGGGAAATTTCTAGATCGCTGCGTTTCGCCTGTTCCACCACTTTTTTCGTCTGGGAAGACGCGATCGCTCCGGTTTCCCGGTTAATGGTCACAGCCAGGTTTTGGCTGGAATGCAGATGCTTGCGCAGAGCGGCCAGCAGCGCCGCTTCCACCATTTGTATCAAATCTTCTTTTTTAATATTCTTTTCCCGTTCAATTTGTTCCAGTGTGTCTAATAATTCACTTGCCATCCTGCATCCTCCTAATTTAGCGTATAGCGTTTAATGTATAGCGTATAGCGGGTAGCGTTTAGCGTATAGGAAAACTAAACCAATTATTTAATTTCGATCTCCAACTTACCACTTATAATATCTGGCCAGGAGTATAGCTTTGACTCCTTATTCTTAAACTCCAACTCCACTCCTGTTGCCGTCACATTTTTTATCCAGCCGAGCACTGCCCGCGGCTTACCGTCTGCATTAATAACTACTTTTACCTGGCGGCCGGTGACCTTTCTAATCAGAATCCAAACCTTGATCATTTCATTCCCGCCAGTAATGTGTATTTTCTAACGGGGTAAACAAAAAGAGTGGGATTCTCCCACTCTTTGTGAGTTTGATAATTATTTTTACCACATCCTTGGTAAAAAGGCAAGAACTATTTTAGACAAAACAATTACACGGATTAGAAAATCAAATTAATTCTTTTATTTTCGACAGAGCCTCTTCTGTGTTTAGCTTGAAAACTTCACCGGTTTTGCGCAATTTAATCTCTATTCTACTTTCAGCCAGTCCCCGGGCAGAAATTATCACTTTGACGGGGATGCCGATCAAGTCAGCATCTTTAAATTTGACCCCCGCCCGTTCGTCACGATCATCAAGCAATACTTCCACGCCCTTATTTTTTAACGCCGTGTACAGGTCTTCGGCGCCAACCTTCACCGGCTCATTGGTCACATCTAACGGCAGTACGATCACCTGATACGGGCTGATCTGCCTGGGCCAGATGATGCCATGGTCATCATGGCTTTGTTCAATGGCTGCCGCCACAATACGGGAAACGCCAATACCATAACAACCCATGATATAAGGTTTACTTTCACCCTTTTCATCCAGGAACGTGGCCTTCATCTTAGCGCTATATTTGGTCCCCAGGTTAAACGTATGGCCCACTTCTATGCCCCGGGAATACTGCATTTCTTTTTGGCATTTGGAACATATTTGCTTTTCCACAGTTGCTGGCTGCGCTTCTTCTGATTCCTTGGCTTTCAGAGTTACCTGGCAGGCATCACAATAATAAATAGCTTCTTCGCCGGTATTAGCCAGCGCCATGAATTCGTGAGACAGGTTACCGCCAATATTGCCGGAGCCGGCCTGCACCATGCGAAAATCGAAGCCGCAACGGGTAAATATATTCTTATACGCCTGCGCCATTTTTTGATAATTAATATTTAAGCCGGCTTCGTCTTTATCAAAACTGTAGCCATCCTTCATGATAAATTCACGGCCGCGCATGATCCCAAACCGGGGCCTGATCTCATCGCGGAATTTAGTCTGGAACTGATAGAGGATTACGGGGAGTTGACGGTAGGACTTCACTTCTTGGCGAACCAGGTCAGTGATCACTTCTTCATGGGTTGGCCCCAATCCAAAGTAGCGCTTGTTGCGGTCAATAACCTTCATCATTTCAGCGCCGTATATTTCCCAACGGCCGGTCTCTTCCCATAATTCTCTCGGCTGCAGCGCAGGCAGTAATAATTCCTGAGCGCCGGCGGCATTCATCTCTGCACGGATGATCTGCTCCACTTTTTTCAAGACGATATAGCCTAACGGCAGAAATTCATACACACCGCTGGCCAGTTTCCTGATCAGGCCTGCTCTCAGCATCAACTGGTGGCTGACTATCTGCGCTTCGCTGGGTATTTCTTTCATCGTCGGCATAAAGGCCTGTGTCTGTCTCATACTACCTCTTTCTTTTTATAATAAAAAAACTGCTCTTCGGCAGTTAGATTACGCTGATTTCCTCGCTGTGGCAGCGAGAGATTTCGCTGATTCAAACTTGTCGATTTTCGCGTTATTCGTGAATTTCTAAAGCCCTCCCCCTGATCATTTTATCTTTGAGGGAAGTGATCCTGGCTTGGTTATACGCATTGAGATCAGTAAATTTTAATCCTATATTGTACCGATCGCCAAAAGGAACTTTTTGTACCCAGACGACCCGGCTCCCAGCACGCCAGGGTTCTTCTTTGGGCAAAATAGCTATGAACAACTGGGTATCGACCGGAATAAAATCATTAGTGGTAAAGCTCAGACCGCTTTCGCTAAGATCGTGGGTTAGCGCGTTATTTACCTTGGTTAAATAACGGTATTGCACAGGAAGACTGGCTCTAAAGCGGGTCTTAGCCCTTTTTTCTTCGCGCTGAATAAGCATACCACCCACCCCAATTATCATTATAGCCTTAGGATTCATAGTTCTATCCGGCCAGTATAACAAGTTAGGCTCCACTTCGTTCCGCTAACTGATTATCCCCTGCTGATCCCGATCAATTCGGGATCAATGCTGCAAGGGTCGGCACAGATTACATTAACACCTATATTTTTAATCGGTGTAATCTTTGTTAATAATCTGGGTAATCAAGTATAGGAAACTTTCAAATAGGCGTTACTCCTATAGTACAAGATTATCACTATTGTTTAATTATGTCAAGATTCTTTTTTATTCCGTTCCTGTTGCTTCACTCTTGTATTTTCAGAGGTCTAATCATTCAATCAGCCCTATTTAACCTGGGTAACTCTATGCCCCAGCTCTCAATTCACACCTGCTAAATGACTTTAAACTGCTGAAGCAATTGATGCAATGTTTCGTGGGTGTCTGCATCAATTTTAGTTATCTCCCATTGTTCAAAAAACATCTTGTCCCTCGACTGTGCCCGGGATGGTGAGCAAAGGCGGATGGTAATAACCATCCGCCTTTGTCGAACCACTGCTCGGGTAGGACTCGAACCTACAGCCTAGCGATTAACAGTCGCTTGCTCCACCATTGAGCTACCGAGCAATCTCGTCTTGTTCGTTTGCTTTTTCTATCAACTACCAACCATCAACTATGAACTATTTATTCGTGTCTTCTTCCATCAGGTGCAGCCAAGCCCAGTGTTCATCTATATTTCTCTGTATCTCTGTTATAACGCTTTCATTTTCCGGCTTGAATAAATGCTTAAACCGTGATTGCAGTTTTAAATATTCAATGATAGGTTTTTTCTCTTTTGGTTTCACATTAATCTTGTATTTTCCGTTCACCACTTCATAGACCGGCCACAAACAGGTTTCTACCGCTAATCTGCCCAAGGTCACCGTGTCTTCCGGGCTATATCCCCAACCTAAACGGCAAGGCTGGATAACATTAATAAAAGTGGGGCCAGCGGTATCCAAAGCCTTTTGAACTTTAGTGATCAAGTCATTCCAGTAGCCAATAGCGGTTTGAGCTACATAGGGTATATTATGCGCTACCAGGATCTCGGTTAAATTCTTACGTACTTGCTCTTTTCCCTTTTTCACTTTGCCATTTGGCGCGGTGGTTGTATATGCTCCCAATGGAGTAGATGAAGAACGCTGGATACCGGTATTCATGTAGGCTTCATTATTGTAGCAGACATACAGCATCCGGTGCCGACGCTCCATGGCTCCAGACAATGACTGTAATCCAATATCATACGTGCCGCCATCCCCGCCAAAAGCAATAAACCGTATGTCTTTATCAACTTTCCCTGTTCTTTTTAAGGCTTTGTACGCCGCTTCTATTCCGCTGCATGAGGCGGCAGCATTTTCAAAAGCGCTATGGAACCAGGATGTCTTCCAGGCGCTGAACGGGTAAATAGTCGTTGATACTTCCAGGCAGCCAGTCGCATTAGTAACGACTACCGGCTTATCTGCGGCAGCCATCATTACCTGCCGGGCAATGATCCCTGCCCCGCATCCGGCACAGAGTCGATGGCCTCCGGAAAGTAATTCAGGCCGGGTAGCCAATTCTTTTAAATTTGCCATTATATTCAATCCCCCTTATTATTCTCTCACGCCGCTATATTTTACCTCGGCGCTGATCTTGCCGCTCAGAAGTTCATTATAGATACCCGTAATCATTTCTAAGGTTATATCACGTCCGCCTAAGCCATATACATAGCTGGCGATCTTTGGTCTCTTATCTAATTCATACAAACAGGAACGCACTTCTGAACATACAGGCGGGACATAAGCATTATAACCATCATGCCGGTCCATTACGCCAACTATTTTAATATTTTTCAATGCTTCCCGGATATCCTCAAAGGGGAAAGGCCTGAATACTCTGAGCTTGAGCAGGCCCACTTTCTTGCCCTGTTTTCTCATTTCATCTATTACTACCTTGACTGTGCCAGCGGTTGAACCAAGTACAACGATAGCAGCTTCAGCATCTTCTAATTTATAGGTTTCGAGCATATCGTACGAACGGCCAAATTTCCGGCCGAATTCCTGGCCGATTTCCTTAACTACTTTTGTAGCCTTGCGCATAGCCTCGATCTCCTGCCGTTTATGTTCAAAATAATAATCCTGAAGGTCAATGGCCCCGAGCGTGAACGGGTGGTCCACGTCTAATAGCCAATGCTTTGGTTTATAGGTGCCGACAAATTCTTTTACTTGTTCGTCTTTCAGCATCTCAATGGCTTCCAGACAATGGCTGATAATGAATCCGTCTGTAGATACTGTAGCCGGTAATAGCACCTCAGGGTGTTCACATATTCTGACCGCCTGGATCATGCTGTCATAAGCTTCCTGGGAGTTTTCACAGTATATCTGCAAAAATCCGGAATCACGCGCGCACATAGTATCGCTCTGGTCCCCGTGAATATTAATAGGTGCGGATAAAGCCCGGTTCACTTCAGCCATTACAATGGGCAGCCTTAGCCCGGCGGCAATATACATCATTTCATACATCAGGGCCAAACCCTGGCTGGAGGTCCCGGTCATAGCTCTGGCTCCGGCCGCGGAAGCTCCGATACAGGCGCTCAAAGCGCTATGTTCACTTTCTACGGCCACGAACTCTGTAGCCACCAGGCCGTCAGCGACAAACTGGGAAAAGATCTGTACAATCTCGGTGGCCGGGGTGATGGGATACGCAGCGACTACATCCGGGTTTATCTGACGCATAGCTTCAGCCATGGCTTCATTACCCGTTTTTGCCTTAAGATTTTTTTTATCTGACATTATATTTATATCCTCCGTTTACCCCGTTAGAATAAGTCTCGCCATTTATGGCCGTGTGTTCTGCTTTTAGAATCGCATTGGCCAATAAAAAGCAGAGTAAAAACCTTGTTCTTTCTAACGGGGTTTACTTCTTCTCTGCTTCCATTTTAATAGCTTTATTGCCTTTTTTACCAGGGCACTCTGTGACGCATATGCCGCAGCCTTTGCAATGTTTGTAATCGAACCCCGTCATCAGACTATCTTTAACCTTGACGGATGAATCCGGACAATACACCCAGCAAAACAGGCACTGGATGCAATTCTCCGGTATCCATACCGGCCTCTCACTGCGCCAGTCACCGGTCTCAAATACTGCCGCGCTGCCAGGTTCCAGATAATCGCCTTCCGGCAGCTCTTTCCAACCTTTTTTTCTGGCTACTTTGATTTCTCCCATGTAAAATTATTCCTCACCTTTCACTTCTTGATAAGCTCTCTGTATGGATTTAATATTACCTTCAATGATCTCTGGTCTGTTCTTGAACTTCAGGGTAAGTTTTTTACGGTTATCTTCCACCATACGCTCAAAATTGATCAGGCCGGTTACCTTGGCCAAGGCGCCTAACAGCGGAGTATTGGGAATATCCCGGCCAATGGTTTCTTTGGAGATAAGAGAGGCATCTACAGTATATACCTTACCTTTAGTAATCCCCAATTTTTGGCGGATATCTTTAGCTGTTTCGCTGGTATTAATAATGATTGCTCCGTCAGCAGGCAGCCCCTGAGTGACATCCACTGTTCCTATCAGGGTGGGGTCCAGCACAATCACTACGCTGGGATTAGTGACCCCGCAATGAATGGTAATCGGTTCATCACTGAGCCGGTCAAAAGACTGTACCGGCGCGCCCATGCGTTCCGGTCCATATTCTGGAAAAGCCTGAATATAAAGACCTTCACCCAACGCGGCATCAGCAAACAACAGGGCGGCTGTTTTTGCTCCCTGACCGCCACGGCCATGCCAGCGAATTTCTGTTAACCTACCCATCCTTTTGCTCCTTTACCCCGTTAGAGATAGAAAATAAACGCCTATTTTCTACTGTATTAATTAGCGAGGTTTTACAAATATATTTATAGCTACATCAAAGTTCTCTGTCAAGTTAGACTCCACTTCGTTCCACTAACTGATTATCCCCTGCTGATCCCGATAAAATCGGGATCAAAGACACGGAGACAGATACAGATTATTACGAAGATTACACAGATTTTTATCAATGACTAGGTTTGTAATCTGTGTAATCTTTTGGAAATCCGTGTAATCATGCTTAGGCACACAATTCCTAAGCATTTAATTATTAGAAAATCTAACAGGGTTTATGAATAATGTATAAACTAGGTCTCTAATATTTTTCACTCGAGACCTCTGAAAATTACTAGCTAACTATATCAGATTCTCGCTCTTTTGTCAACATTTCTTAAAAAGAGAACGCCATCCTGCCCATCATCATTGGGTTATAGTAGGTCAGGCTGAAAAATCGCCACACTGTACCCGCTATCGAACCGACCCATTTGCCGTCTGGCCCACGGGGTATTTCCCATTCATACTGAAAGGTTATTAGTCTTTCCTTATCACCAGGATTGTCCGAGGTATAGGGGAGCGCCTGATTAGGGAGATTCACCAGTTCAGCGATTTTATCTAATTCTTTGGATATTTTAATCGCTTTCTTTTTAAATTCTTCGGCTTTTTTTGTATTGCCAACGCGGGCGCTGTATTTAGCCATAATCTTATAAGCCAAGACCATCTGTGCTGTGCCTTCTATCCAGATGAGCCTTTTGCGGGGGTTGCTGATTTCCTGAGGAATAGTGAAGTCAAAACCTTCTACGAGTTGATTTTTAATTGCATCTTTCACTAATAAATATCGTTCAGCAAATTCGATCAGCCGGAAAGGGTTAATTCCCCATTGGTTTAAGCGTTCCGGTCCAATTACCGACAGGCTGTTAGACACAGTATCCAGCGCTTTAGTCGGATCAATACCATTCTCATTATAGCCGGCGTTAAACCCTCCGTTATCTTTATTATAAGCTATTTCCTTGAACCAACGCTCCATGCCGGCAAGCTCACGTGATATCTCTTTATCGGTAAATCTCCGCTCTATAAAAACTTGTTTTACCCTATCTGAGCATTGTTGGTACATACTCTGCAGAATAAGCAATATGGAATAGTAACCAATGCAATTTTCCGTGGAATAGACCTTGCTCCAGTCCGGCCCCCAGCCTGAGCCCATAGCGACCCCGCCCTTTTGACCATCTTCAAAAGTAAAATGTGGAAACCCAGAAACCCACTTAGCCAGATCAATCACCCAAGGCAAATAGTTCCTCTCCCCGGTAATCCTGACATATTGTACCGCGGCCAGAGCTATCCACATATTCGGCCCTACGTGTATTCGGTCACCGTCAATTCCTATCACTAAAGTGTTATCTTCAGCAAATTGATCGCTCCGGTAAGAAGTATAAAGTCCCCTTTCGCCATTTTTGGTACGGTAAAATTCTTTTTGCATGTTATCGAGTATCTGTTTGGCCTTGTCTTTCTCCCCACAGGAACTATAGATCATGGCGGCTGTAGCTAAGTCGTAGGTAAAGGACTGGTTAGCCAGGTGCGGTTCATGGCCAAGCTCAAAGGCGCCTTCTGCTGGGATCAAATAATACAAACTACTACCTTGGTAGCTCTCTACCAGGCCAGTGACTGGGTCCCGCAGGTGGTCCAGGAACCGCAAGGTTTCTTGCCTAATATCGCTATATTTTTCCTGCAGATCAGAATCCATGAATTCCTTGTCCGGCTGAGCATATACTTCTTCGGCCGCCTGTCCCATCCCAGCCACCATTAGGCTGTAAAGAAATATAAAAAGCGTCCCTATTATCAATTTTATATTTTTAAAATCTGAGTAATCGTCTTTTAAAATCTGGGTAATCATCCTTTAAAGCTCCTTCCGCCCTTCTAAAGCTTTGCTTAACGTCACTTCGTCGGCATATTCCAGACTGGAACCTATAGGCAGGCCATAAGCAATGCGCGCTACTTTCACGCCTAAAGGCTTGATCAACCGTGATAGATAAAGCGCCGTAGCCTCACCTTCAACATTGGGATTGGTGGCCACAATGACTTCGCGTACTTTATCTTTCTCAAGGCGGGCCAGCAGTTCCTTTATTTTTAGATCTTCCGGGCCGATACCCTCAATAGGAGAAAGCGCTCCCAACAATACATGGTAGACACCCTTGAGCCCCCTGGTTTTTTCTACGGCCCTTACGTCAAAAGGTTCTTCTACTACACAAATTTGGGTATGGTCACGTTCGGGATTCTGGCAAATAGCGCAAGGGTCGGTATCGGTTACATTGTTGCAGATGGAACAGTAGCAGATGCTTTCCTTAGCTAACTTGATCGCTTCGGATAGGTCTATTACTTCTTCCTTATTGGTTTTCAGGATGTAATATGCCAGCCTCTCAGCTGTCTTTGGCCCTATACCTGGCAACCGGTGCAAAGCTTCCACTAATTTTTGCAGACTCTGAATTTGATACGTCATCTAAGTCAATCCTGGGATATTCATTCCGCCGGACATTTTCTTCATTTCGTTAGCCATCAAATCTTGTGACTTAGCCAGCGCTTCGTTAAACGCGCGTAAAAATACTTTTTCCAGCTTTTCCGCTGTGCTGCCAGAAAGAAGTTCCGGGTTGATTTTTAAAGTTTGTATTTCCTGCTTGCCATTCATTATTATCTGTACTCCTTGATAATCCACCTGAATAATCTTTCCTTTTAATTCCTCTTGCATTTTTTTCATCTGCGACTGCATTTCTTTGGCCTGTTTGAGTAATTTAAACATGTCCATGTTACTTATTCTCCTTTCCCATAGTATTATTATTTACTATCTCTCCACCAAATACATCCAAGACCTTGCGTACGACCGGATCTCCTTCGGCTAAAGACCTATTTATCGTTAGATTCTGCGCGTTGGCCACCCCGTTGACTACTGTTTCTTCTATTTCCTCTTCTATGGCCAGCCCTGCTTCATCAGCCAGCTCTCCCGGGCCGCTGGCTACTGCGCTGGTCACACTGACTACTTTTACCGGCACCTGGAAAATTTGCTGTGTTATGGTCTCTATTATTTTGGCATTTTCCGGGCGCTCAATAGTCTGTTTCTGGAATTTATCCTGTTGGCCAAACTCCAATGTTAATAAAGTGCCGGCCAGTTCTTTGGGGTTGGCCGGGTCCAGGCAAGCTGCCAAACCAGGCTTCTTTTTACGAATTTCCTCAAGCACCATCTTCCATTGCTGCTTTAATGAAGAATTGTCCGGAGCTGTTGTTTTCTCAAAAGCAGGATTGGTGTTTATGTGTATACTTTTTTTAGTTGCTGACTTATTAGTTTGTTCTGTTTGGCTGGTTCCGCTGTTTCCTTTTTCCAGAGCTTCCAGGCGGCTAATTAATTCATCTATGGCTAGGTAGGGGCGGGATAGGTTTATTAGTCCTACTTCCAGCGCTATTCTAGGCTGGTCACTATATTTCATATCTCTTTCTATAGTCCCTATTAATTCGATATAATGCAGCAAGGCCTCTGTGCGCACCGGTTCAATCTGGACTTTAAGGGCTTGAATTGTTTCGGCAGCTAATTTTATCAGTTCTTGCGGCTGGGCGCTGATTTTAGCCATCAATAAATTGCGGAAGTGCGCGTGCAGATCTTTGGTCAGTTGATAAAGATCCAGTCCTGACTCCTGCGCCTCACTGACTAAAGTCAATACTTCTTCTGTTTGTTGCCCAAAGATAGAACTGCTGAATTTTGACAGTAATTCCTGGCTGGTGATCCCCAGGATCGAACGCACTGTTTGGCCCTCTAGGCTCTGGCCCAGGCCACCAAAGGAGATCACCTGATCAAGGGTACTTTGGGCATCGCGCATGCTGCCTTGAGCCGCTTGGCTGATAATATTCAGCGCTTCTTCTGATATTACTATTTTTTCCTTGGCCGCCAGGGTCTTAAGATGTTTTTCAATAGTAGCCATAGTAATGAGTTTGAAATTGAACCGCTGGCAACGGGAAAGGATGGTCTCTGGAATATTTTGCGGCTCGGTGGTGGCAAAGATAAAAATGATGTGGGCAGGAGGTTCTTCCAGGGTTTTAAGTAAAGCGTTAAATCCATCATCCGAGAGCTGGTGGACTTCATCTATAATATAGATCTTAAACCTGGCATAGGCCGGGGCAAACTTTACATTTTCGCGCAGGGCTTTGATCGCGTCAATGCCCCGATTAGAGGCTCCGTCAATTTCCAGTACATCCAGGGCCTTACCTTCCGTGATCTCTTTGCAGAGCTGACATTTATTATCCGGTTCAGCCGCCGGGCCTTCTTTACAGTTCAGGGCTTTGGCAAAAATTCTGGCTGCCGTAGTCTTGCCTACCCCGCGCGGTCCGGAAAAAAGATAGGCGTGGCCGATCTTGCCGCTGGCAATAGCATTCTGTAACGCCTGCGCTACTGCCTCCTGCCCGATGATCTCACTGAATTTCTGGGGCCGGTATTTTCTCGCTAATACTAGATAGCTCATTGATTATCCTATAAGTTGGGTGATTTTGTTTAACACTTCATATTCAAAAGGTGTGCGGGCCGCGCTTTCCAATATTCTTTTAATCGTAACCACGCTGCCGGGAATGATCGTGGCTTTTGGTTTCGAGGATAACATCTGCGAGGTAATAATGCCTAGCTCTGATTGCAGCCTGGCTTTTTGCTCAAAGCTCAAGTTAAGCTGGTCCAAAGAGGCGCTTAGAACCTGCAATAATTCCTGTAATTCATTATACCGGCTTTCACCTATAGTAAAACTCTGCGATTTATCATAGCTATCCTGCATCTGCATTTCCATATTTTGTTTAGCCGCAGTATTGTCGCGCGCAGGAAAATGCACAGTGGCTTTATCCGGCGCCATTAACACCGCTTCAATTTCAGCGGCGCCGGCAGGGGTAATATTTATCATGTTGCCGGGAGATTGGAAGGTAATAAGTTTCTCGTTTTCCAGGTAGAAAATAATATCTTGCAATAAACTAGTACTGAATCCAAGCTGTTCTTGCATTTTGTTAAAATGAACTGCCTGGCCTTCTTCCCCGGCGGTCAATTCATACAGCCGGCGCATTAACTTAAATCTTTTTTTGGCCATCTCTTCGGACATTTATATCCTCAGTTACGTTGTACGGTTTCGTAGTCTGTTACGGGCTTCGATACCCAAACCGTTCCTCAAGTTAAAATGGAGGTGAAGGGATTTGAACCCTCGGCCTCGTCGTTGCGAACGACGCGCTCTCCCAGCTGAGCTACACCCCCAAGCCGCACTTCACTACGTTCCGTTTGCTTTTCACAGGAGGCACCACAAGGTAGTTTCTCCTTCTGATACTCGGTTGACACGGTTGTTGTTTCAAGCAACGTTCTTTAGCAACCTCGTGTCATCCTCTTCCGGGGTTACCAAAGCGCTGCGTTTTCTCAAGCCAATAAGGTTTAAAAAACCCGACTCTCTTCCGGTTATTCTGTTTTTAACTTTACCAGGTACAGCGGATTTTTATTTATTGCCGCTGAAGCGCCAAGCAATAGTTATGCCTATTATTATAATAGCTATTAATATCAGCCAATTTCTTATTCTTTTTCTATCAACTATGAACTATCAACCATCAACTGTTTTTATTGCTCCGCCAGCCAGTCTTTGGCGGCTTCTTTGGTATCAAACAGTTTAACTTTATTTTTTTCATTCGTCATTATCCCATCGTAAATTACTCTTAGTATCCCGGTAGCTCCAGTCACTGCTTCCGCTTTGGCGAAGAGACGATTATGCGCTGCTAAATTCTGCATAATCTGTTTAGTATTTTTATCAAATAACATATCCTCTATATTAATCAAGGTTAATACCGAACCTGGTGCCTGGTGAGCAACTATCTTTTTTATTTCACCTATGATCAGCTGAGTCTCTGTGGGAGAGCACTTGGAAAAATCAACATAAATTATGGTTTTTCCTTTATGGTCCAAATAATTTATTCTTTCCACTTTTTATCCCCTATTATTTTTGTTCTAGCCGCCAGTCTTTGGCGGCTTTTTCATTATCAATAATTTATTATCTCTTCTGGCCAGGGTTATTATAGTATTAAAAAGCACTTGCGTTTGACTGGTTATTCCTGTCACTGCTGAAGGCTCTGATAAAGGGCTTGTTAAGTTCAATATATTCTCTCAAGGTTTTAGCGACATCTTTATTAACGCGTAGCAGTTATACATTAGTGAGCGCCAGGAAAGAATTTGGAGGCTGCTGAGTGATGATCTCCCTGTCCTTGGTAACAAGCGCCACTAGTTATTCCTCTAAGCCTTCAGAAAAATCAAGCTACAGGATCTCCTTTTAAAGAAACGGAGAGGCTGGGATTTGAACCCAGGGTACAAGTTTTCACTCGTACAACCGCTTAGCAGGCGGCTGCCTTCAGCCACTCGGCCACCTCTCCAATGCTCGTTCTCCTCGCAAGTTAATAGTTCATAGTTGATATATAGGAAAAGCACTCTCTAGTCTTTTCAATCAACTACGATTCCCGATTATATCGGGACAGATTATCAACTACCTGCCCCCAGTCTGTGATCCCGAGTTATTGGGATCAGCAGGGGGTCAACTACTAAGGGGCTTATTCATTTCCCGGAAACGTACAGTAAACCATTGTTGATCAGCAAACACTACAGAGGTTTGTACTTGTCTTTCCGGTACACACCAGTATGTCCGCAAAATCTCTTCTTTTTCTTCCGTGGAAACCATCTGAAATCCATTATTTTCACCTGAAAGATGTTGCCCATTTAGCATCTTCCCAGGTTCCTGTTAATATTGGTTTATGCGCCAATTTCTTTAAGAATAGCAGTAATTCTCTTCCTATTACCTGGTTCCGTTTGGCGATACGGACATAGGCATGCTTGATCAGAGCAACCTCCCGTATTTGCTGTATACCCAGGATACCCACTAATTGGCCATTTTCCTCATAACCCCAGAATTACACATCTGCCTCTATTTCATGTAGAAACTCTTCCCTGGACATGTACGGTTCTTTCCAACGATCCTGAGGAATCACTCCTTTATAGGCCCGCGCGGCGTCATTAATGATTTCAAAAATCACATCAATATCTGATTTGTCGCATTTCCTGATCATATACAGCATCCTTTAGATACCATAAGTTCGATTCCGGAAAACTGCAACAATCCCAATAGATACAATGCTTTTAAAGAACTGGCTACAAAACGACTATACCAAAAATACCCCTGTTTTTCAAGGTTTTTTTAGTGGTACTTTCTCTACAATTGCCGATATATTTCTTTCCGGTGTCCGATCAGGATAACTCGAATCTCTTTCCCTTTGAAATCCACGGCATAGATGATCCGGTAATTGCCTTGCCTCAAGCGGTAAAGGCCGGCTCTGCCGGCAAGTTTCTTGCACCCTGTGGGAACCGGATTGTTTAAGAGTTCCTTTAAGGCGTCCCGAATCCTGGACACATCCGTGTCGGGGATCTTGGCTAAGTCCTTGAAAACTATTTTTTCATAGAGAATCCGGTACATCAGGGTTTTATCCCTCTATGGCTGAGATATTTGTCGAATTCTTTCTGGGAGACAAACTGGGGATTCTTCATTCTCTCTTCGGCAAGCTGAAGGTCTTCATTGTCCTGGCTGATTTCCAGCAGTTTCTCCTTAATAGCCTCGGTGATAAGATAGTTCATCTTGATGCCATGGGCTAGGCAGTATCTATTAAGTTTTTGTTTGAGTTCGGCGGGGATTCGGGTCCCCAGCAGAACTTGTTCATGTTGACCGCGCATAGTAATACACCTCCTTATGCTAACTTATGCTATCATAATATATCATCTGGCGATTCCCTTGTCAAGAGTTTTTCGCTGGTTTGCTGGTTTGCTTTTTCCTCTGGGGTGATATTTCCGGTGGGCGGCTTTTAAGTCTATCGGGCTGACTCTGGTGTAGACTTGCGTGGAGTTTAGGGAACTGTGGCCCAGCAGTTCCTGGATAATCCGCAGGCTGGCCCCGCCTTTGAGAAAATGCGTGGCGCAGCTGTGCCGCAGGCTGTGGCAGGAAACCTTTTTGTCTGGATACAGCTTGCCGGCATATTTCTTCACGGTGTAATTGAGCGTCTGAGGGTTTAGTCTATTCCCCTGGCTGGTGATAAACAACGCGAGCTGTA
>JACRDM010000062.1 GCA_016218565.1 Elusimicrobiota bacterium
ATACGCGCAACTTCATGGCCATTCATCTCCGGCATCATATAATCAAGAACAATTAAATCCGGCGGAGACTGTTTTACCTGGGCAATGGCTTCTTTACCATTTACCGCTTCCTTTACTTCATAACCATCATTTTGCAAAGTGAGTCTGAGTATATCCAGGATATCACGGTTGTCATCTACTGTCAGAATAGTGCCTTTTGGGACTGACATACTTTACTCCTTATAAATCCAAATATCAAATTTCAAAAATCAAAACCACATATCAAAACGCAAATAATTATAATAACCAATACCAAAGCACAAAATTCAAAATAAATTCAAATACCAAAGCACCAATGACAAAACTTCTATTTTGGTGACTTAAAGAATTTTAAAATTTCCATGGTCATTTTGATATTTGATTTTTGATATTTGATTTTTCTTCTAAAGCAAATCCTTGGTGTTTCCTGATATGTTCAACCAAGCCGCCATCAGCCAGAAGAGTAAGCATTACCTGCGGTAATGGTTTTATGGCTAGATTTTTATTTTGCGTGATATTGGCCACTACCCCTTTAGCTAAATCGACAGACAATTCATCGTTTTCCCTGATCTGGTCAGTGTCGCATTCAATCAGCGGCAAGCCAATATTAAACGCATTACGGTAAAAAATACGGGCAAAACTCTTGGCCATGACAGCATTAATTTTGGCGTACTTAATAGCCTGCGGGGCCTGTTCCCGGGATGACCCGCAGCCAAAATTCCGGCCAGCGACTAGGAAATCCCCGTCTTGTCTCCTCTGGAAAAAGTTAGGGTCCAAATCTTCCATCACATGGGTCGCCAGTTCCTGGGGGTCCTGAATCTTGAATTTATAGCGCCCGCTGATGATATAGTCGGTATTTATGTCATCTTCCTGCGAAAATTTTCTAGCTTTACCGGTTAATAACATTGCCAACTCCTAGTTTGATTCAGCTGTAAAGCTGTATAGAAGCTTGCTTCTTTACACCTCTACAGCTCGCTTTACTCCAAAGCAATACTCCTACACCTTTACAGCTGCTCTTATTTCAGATACTTCCTGGGATCAGCGATCTTTCCCTCGATCACTGCCGCTGCTACTGTGGCCGGCGATCCCAGATAAATGAAAGCATTGATATTGCCCATCCGGCCTTTGAAATTGCGGTTAGCGGTAGAGATAACGTTTTCTCCGTCAGCCGGAACGCCATTATGCGTACCGACGCAGGGCCCGCATCCTGGAGTGACCAGAGTTGCTCCGGCCTCCAGCAATATATTAATATATCCTTTTTTCATAGCTTCTTTTAAAATCCAATTACTGGCTGGCGCGATGATCAACCTGACCCCTTTTTTGATCTTCCTGCCTCGCAATATCTTACCGGCCTCGGCAAAATCTTCTAACCGGCCGTTAGTGCAGGTACCGATATAACCCTGCGCTATAGGAGTTCCGGCAACTTCGGATAGGGGACAGACATTATCTACCTGGTGCGGTTTGGCTATTTGCGGCGTAAGCTGGCTGATATTGAATTCCAGCGCCTTAGAGTACACCGCGTCCTGATCCGCCTGGACAAATTTAAATTTACGACTAGAATGTTTCTTGACCCAAGCCAAGGTTTTCTGATCACCGTTCATGATCCCGAATTTAGCGCCCATTTCTATAGCCATATTAGCAATGGTAAACCGGCTTTCTATACTTAAAGCGTCGATGGCCTGGCCGGTATATTCACAAGACAGGTACGTCGCTCCGTCAGCGCCGATCTGTCCAATAAGATAAAGGATCAGGTCTTTGCTATATACGCCCAGCGGTAATTTACCCTGGCAAATAAACTTTATAGTTGCCGGCACTTTGAACCAGTTCTGGCCGGTAGCGGCACAAGCCGCCACATCGGTTGAACCCATGCCAGTAGCAGCGATATTCAAAGCTCCATAGGTGCAGGTGTGGGAATCCGCGCCAATTACCAAGTCGCCCGGCACTACATAACCTCGTTCCGGGACGATTTGGTGGCAAACCCCTTGCCCGATATCATAAAAATTTATTTTTTGCTCTAAAGAGAAGTCACGTATCTTTTTGTGAATACGGCTGACCCCTTCATTAGGGCTGGGTGAGGAATGATCGATAATTACCGCCATCTGGCGCGGGTTAAATACTTTTTCCGCTCCCATTTTTTTAAAACTATCAATAACGATGCCAGAGGTACCATCCTGCCCCAGGCAAAAATCGATTTTCGCCAAAACAATTTCATTGGCGCTCACTTTTTTGCCGACATGCCTGGAAAATATTTTTTCGATAATGGTCTGTCCCAAAGTTATGCTCCTGAGTTAATTGTAGTTATTATATCATTTACGGCGGTTATTTTCAATAGTTTTTTGCCAGTTTTTTTGCCAGGAATCAAATTCCTTTTTGAATTTCTCTACGTTAGGAGCCAGCGCTATAACCCGGGCATAGGCTGCCCTGGCCTCTGCCCAACGGTTAAAACGAGCATGATAGAAGGCCAGGTCTCTCCACCGGAATGGATTCAAGGGTTCAAGCTGTGTTGCCTTTTCCAGGTAATGTTGGGCGGCCCAGAGGAAGATCTCATCTTTGAGCAATTTTCCCTCAAGATAATAAGCCTGAGCTGATCGGGACCTGATCTCGGCGCTTAATGGATTGTATTTCACGGCTGTTTGATAATATTCAATAGCCTGCAAATAATTCCCGCTAGTGAGAGCCAGTTCCCCTTTTTCCGCCTGGTTCTGGGCATATAATGGACAGAGCAAAATAATACCAGCCAGGAGCAATACGGCCCACACCAACACCAGGCTCAAAACCGGGCGTCGGATTTCCACGGTTTTCATCTTTCCTGCTTCTTCTTTGGCCAGGCTTATCCCGGAACAGATCATACCGGTAAACAAAAGGGCTAGGGCCGGATCATGCAGGTTGAACTCAAACATACTTTGCGCAAGTATACCAGCTACCCCGCTCATGAACGCAATTAAATAAAACCTGTTTTCTTTATAAATAAGTAAATGCATCCGGCTAAAAAAGATCACTAGACCCCAGACCAAAGCGAATACTCCCAATACTCCCAGGTCAGACCAAAGATTGAGTATTTCATTATGCACATAAGGCGCGGAACGCAGCTCTGGCATGCTTTTATAGCGAGGGTAATAATATTTAAAAGTCTCCAGTCCGGTGCCTAATATGGGATAATCCCGCAGATACCTGAATGTTTCCGCATACAATTCCTTTTTCTCATAAGTAAAAGGGTCGTTTATCTCCCGGTTAAAAACTGTTTCCTTGAGGGGGGTGATCAAAATGGCGATTAATACCAGTAGTATCCCGGTGATAAAAACGTAAGACCAAACTTTCCGTTTATAAAACAGCACTAGGGAAAAACCAAGGCACAAACTTAAAGCCCCACCCTTAGAAGCAGTTAATACCAGCGCGGCTAGTCCGGTAACCAAAGACAGCCAGGTTAACCAGCGAAACCAGTTCTGTTCCGGCGCTGAAAGCAATACACTTAAAGCAAAGGTCATGGCTAAAGCGATAAAGCCGGCAAAATGATTAGGATTAGGGAAAAGAACCTGGACCCGGCCATAGGCCGGAGCGCCCCACAAGCCAAAGTAATATTCATAAACTGCCAAAATTGAAAGCGCTACGCTTAGCCATATGGTAGTCTTGACAATAGTCGAGAATACCCTGGCGCGATTCTCATAATTAAGGATAACTAAGCCAAACATAAAAAGCGCGGTCAGCTTTAAAAAAGCCTGCAGGCTTTCATATAAATGCGGCGATCTCACCAGGCCAATTAAAGCTGCCGCTAAGCCCACTAGCAGAATTTTATTTAAGACCGTCAATCTGGTTTTGAGCGTCCCAGATACTATCATCTGAGTCAACCAGATACAGAAAAAACACCAGATCAATACGATGATCAGGGTATCGCCAAACTGATGCGGTATACCCGGAACAGCTACCGAACCAGTTAGTAACATAGTTAATAATATGTTTTTTAGATTAAGAAAACGAGAATTATCGATCATATTTATTTTCACCAAGGCGTTCATAAAGATGGGCTATTTCCTGGACCATGATCTCAATATTAAAACTGCCGGTAACCAGCTGGGCGGCATTCTCAATGATCTTTTTGCTCTTTTCAGGATCTTCAAGACAAACAATTATCTTTGCGGCAAATGACTCCAGATCATGGAAGTCAACGAGAAAACCAGTCAATCCATCCTTGATCACTTCCCTGGTACCATCAGCCGGTGTAGCTACCATCGGTATGCCTGAGACAAACGCTTCTAAAATTACCCGCGGCAGACCTTCCCACAATGAAGTCAGAACACATACATCCATAAGTTTTATCAATGCCGGGACATCTTCGCGCCAGCCTAACAACAGCACTGTATTTTCCAGGAACAATTTCTTGATCAGATCTTCAATAGCCGGGCGCAGGTCACCATCGCCAATTAAGATAAATTTTACTTGCGGCTTTTTAATTTTAACCAACTGCGCGATGCGGATAAAATCAAGAGGGGCTTTTTGCGGCTTTAAACAAGCTACCATGCCCACTAGCGGCGCATTTTCAGCCAGACCGATCTTTTTCCTGGCTCTAGCTTTATCCATAGTCAGTGGCAGGTAGTCTGACACTTTTATACCGCTATGTATAACCACATATTGCGCCGGCTGGCCAATCTTACAGTCCAGGGCTTTTTTTGTATTCTCTGCAGAAACGACGACCAGTTTAGCGGTAATAACTGCCGTGACTCGTTCGGCCCAGATGAAAAACCATCTGGTCCAGGGTTTCTGAAAATCATTAAAACCAAAACCATGAAAGGTATGAATAATTTTCTTAACCCCGGCTAATTTAGCTGCCCAGCGTCCCAGGATCCCAGCCTTGGACGAATGGGTATGAACCAGGTCGAATTTTTCTTTTCTACAGAGCCGGTAAATAACGAACAGGCTGACCAAGTCGTTCCACGGATGCACCGCTCGGACTAAAGACGATACGAAGATAGCTTTTGTTCCTAAAACAGAAACAGCTTTCTCGTCTAAAAGCCCCCCCTTCCCGGCAATCAAAAAGCAATCATAAACCTGAGGGTCAAGATGAGTTACAGTATAGAGGGTATTTTCCTGGGCCCCACCTAATTCCAACTGGGTAATGATGTGTGCCACTTTAATCTTTGACAAGTTAGTCCTCGCTTCGCTCGGGAACTTGTTGATTTCACAGATTTAAAAGACGATTACACAGATTACGTAATATCGTCATACCTTTGTTTCATATGATCAAACTGCGACTTCAAGCCAACGGCGAAATTGAACCCAGGAGCATACTCAAGGCTCTGCCTGGCCAGGCTGATATCCGCTAAGGTATCCTGCACGTCTCCTCTAACTTTATCTCCATATTCAATATTTAATTTTTTATCCAACAATCTTCCGATCATTAAGAGCACTTCATTAATCGTTACCCGGCTCCCTCCGCCTATATTCATGGCTAAGCCCGGCTGTCCCTGCTCTGCCGCGGCTAAATTAGCCTGGATTATGTCAGCAATAAAAGTAAAATCACGGGTTTGGTTACCGTCGCCGAATAATACTATCTTTTCGCCATGTAAGGCGGCCTTAATAAATTTATGAATTCCCATATCCGGACGTTGTCGCGGGCCAAAAACCGTGAAATAGCGCAAGCTTACGACCGGCACCTGATAATTCTGCCAATAGAGATAGCAAAGATTTTCCGCGGCTAATTTAGTCACGCCATAAGGCGATATTGGACGCGGCATATTCCCTTCTTTCATGGGTAACGGACCAGCCCCGTAAACAGAGCTGGAAGAGGCAAAAATTACTTTCTTGAGGTGGGCCTCTTTAGCTGCTTCTAAAAGTTTCTGGGTAGCAGCGACATTGCAATGAACATACTGGGAAAACTGGTCACCCCAACTGGCTCTAACCCCGGCTTGGGCTGCTTGATGAAAGATATAATCCCTATCTTTTAGGATCTGGCCCAAAGAAACAGTATTAAGATCTTCTTCAATAAAGGTGAAATGAGGATTATTTCTGAAACCAGACAAGTTAAGCTCTTTGCTTTCCCGGCTGTAATAATCTGTAAAAGAGTCGATCCCCACTACCGCGCACTCAAGTTCCAGTAATTTTTCAACTAAATGAGAACCAATAAATCCCGCGCAACCAGTGACCAGACATTGGCTTTTATTTAGCATAACTTTTCCTCACAAAAAACAATTTTGAGACTACATCTATTCGATCAACCACGAACCACGAACGGAATTTTGTCTTTACTGTTAACCGCTCTTAATCATCGCCGCGGTTTTCCGTCCCCATTCCAGCGCGTCTTCCATGGCCGAATATTCCCAGGCTCCATAACGGCCAATAGAATAAATACCTTGTTTGGCCAGGAATTTCCTGATTATTCGGACGCTCTTACCGCGGTTAAAATCATAAATGCAATACGCCGGAGATATCTTTAAAACATTCAAAGTTGAGAGCTGAGAATTGCTTTTTAAAATACCGATCTGTTTTAATTTGGACAGGCAGTTATTTACGACTCGGTCCGTCTGCTGTTTGTTCTGCGCCACTAAACTGCCGGCTGGGCTGGCTACTTCCAGGTACAATGAGCTGGTCCCGGCTGGATGGTTATACTGAGAAAAATTGCTGTTATATCCTACCCGGTAGAAAGGATATTGCTTCTCCGGGAAATAAATCCAGTGCTTAGCCGAGCCTAAGGCTGGTTTCACTCCGATATTAATATTCAATACTTCATTAAAGCGCAACTGTACGGCTTCTTTTTTTATAGCGGCTGGTAAATCTACGCTTATCTTCATTAAATCAGCCAGGCTGAGGGAGCTCACTAAACGCTCATATTTTACCTCCCGGCCAGAGGAAAACCGAATCAGCCGTTCTTGCCAATAAAGCTGCTGCGCCGTTTCTTGCAGGTTGATGTTTTTCAAGGTACCGGCCAGCGCCTGTGGCAAGGCCTGTATGCCATGATGTTTAGGATACCAGAAATTGGCATTATATCCTACTCGGCCGGCCTGGTCCAAAAACGCTCCGGTGATCACCTCTGCCAGGCTGGGATCAGGTACATATCTACCGATCCATTCTGCGCTTAATTTTTTCACCGGGACAGTCCATAGTTTTTCATTGTAACCAAACATAAAATGCCGGCCGATACCAGCGCCGAAATGTTTGATCACCCAGGAATAAAAATCAGGTTCATCCTTTTTATTATAGCGGTCTTTTAGCCGTGCTTCAATAAAGCCCAAAACGCATTCTTTTATCACCGCTGCCGGCAGGCCATACGTATTGGCCTGAAACGGATAGCGGGAATAGGTCTGATGAGAGTAAATCCAGCTATGGCGGTTGATCCTGGAGAGATTATTCTTGAGCAGAGAGAGGATTAACGACGTTATTTTTTGGTGTCTCAAATGCAGCAAATGTCCGGTATAATCGAATAAGAAACCATCCTGGGCTACCGTACGGCAAAGACCGCCGACACTGGTCTCCTTTTCATATATTCCATAGTCAAGATCCTGCGGCAGATGTCGCGCGCAGCTTAAGCCGGCTAGTCCAGCCCCCAGGATAACCACTTTCTTATTCATGAGAATGAGATTTCTCCATATTTACTTGGCTTAAATTATAACCGATAGTTATTGAAAACACCGCAACAAAAACATAGATAGCCACGGCCCAGCGAAAACTTACTTTCACGATCAGCAGCGCGGCGACGCTGAGGCACATTGAAACAAGATAGGTAATTAAAACAACCTTACGCCGGGGAAATCCCAGTTTTTCCAAACGTAAGGCAAAATGATCGGGACTCCCCTGAAAAATATTCCGGCCTTGTTTAAAACGAAGGATCATCACCAGGAAAGTATCATAAATGGGAATGCCCAAGATCAGGATCGGAGCGTATAAAGCAATTTTATTTACCTGGCTATAACTGGTGCCAATGGACAGGACAGCTAAGACAAATCCCAGCACCAGGCTGCCGGTATCACCCATAAATATTTTAGCCGGGGGAAAATTATAACGCAGGAAACCTAACGTCGCTCCGGCTATCGCCGCCGCCGTATAATTTACATAGCCCTGCTCGGTAGGTGGATTAATAAAAAGAAAAGCGAGAGCCGCGCTGACGGCCACACCACTGCTTAAACCATCCATGATATCGATAATATTCAGCGCATTGGTCACCCCTACCACCCATAAAACAGTCAAAATCACCGCGATATAATCAGGAGTGATAAACTTGATGCGGATATTAAATATGATCAGGAGGGTAGCGATCAACACCTCCAGGAACAATTTAGTTTTGAACGACAAGGGCCGCAAATCATCCACCAGGCCCAGGATCATGACCAAAGTGGCGCCGATCATCAGAACGCTGATCTCCCGGAAAGGAAGCCCTAATAACAGCGCTAAGACTAGGGCTAAAATAAAAGCGGCATAAATAGCCAGTCCGCCTAAATAGGCTACTGGTGCACGATGGGTTTTAATGGAACTTGGCCAGTCCATAATATTTAACTTGAGGGCCAGCCACCTGACCAGGGGAGTAAAAACCAGAGACAGGATAAGAGCCACAAAAAATATCAGGAGGTATTTCATATTTATCCTTTATCATTACTGTCCAAATTACCTCAATGAAGGTGTTAAACACAAACTTTTCCGCAATCATTCCGCCGTCAAGCGGGATTTCTCCCCACTACGGGGGACAGGACGGATTTTAAATCTCAACCAGACCTGGTCGGCAATAATTTACAGGCAAATTGGACAGCAATGATCCTTTAGATCAAATGATTATACCGATTTTCTTTTTCGAGTTTAATCCGTGTAATCTGTTTTTTTAATCTGTGTAATCAAGGGCTGAACAATTTTTGTGAAGTCCTATTTTTGAGTTAAGGCCGCGATGCGCGATTCAGCCACCACTACCCAGATACTATCAGGAAAATCCTGGATGATTTTTTGATAGGTATCAAGCGCTTTCCTTAAATCCTTCAACTGCTCCCAACAGAACGCTACATAATAATAGGCGTAATCCAGGAACTCGGCTTGCGGGAAATTAGTAATGAATTTTTCGTAGGCGCTGATCGCCTCGCTGAACTTCAGCAATTTCTTATAACACTCGCCAATTTTATACATTGATTTTCCGGCAAAGAGACTTTGACCGTACAAGTCAATGGTCCGTTGGTATTCCTCTATCGCCCGCTCGGTATGGTTAGTTTTGTATAGATATATTTCGGCAACGTTATATTGCGCTTCAATCGCCAGCCTGGTCTGCCCAAATCCAGCGATAAGCTTTCTAAACAGTTCCAGACTGTCTTCATATTTTTTTTCTTCATAATAACGCTCCGCCCGCACATAGATATGCAACGGCTCATAATTATCTTCAGGGTTATCTTCTATCAGCTTAACCCTGGACTGAGCTATCTTTACCCAGCGGCTTTGCGGGAACTTTTCCAGCATGACTTTATAGGTCGCCCGCGCTTTGGCAAAATCGCGCAGGTTGAAGAAATAGAAGTTCCCTGATTTTTGCTGGATTTCTTCCACATACGCAGACTCAGGATAATTACTGATAAATTCCAGGTAATGTTTTTCTAATTGGGAGTTCAAGTCCTGGTCCTCGGGTTTTGCCCCTATTTCATATTCGGCGAGCAGGCACTTAGCCAACAAAACATATTCTGATTTTTTATAGTAATCAATATAATTCTGATAATCGCCCGCGCCGTCAGACGTGGCGGTATTTTTTCCAGCTAGAGTTGGTTTTATTTTCAATTTAATGCGGTGTTCCACTATTTTAAGATAGGCCACATGTTCTTCTAATTTCCTGACCTTGGCTATTCGTCCAAAATGAAGATAGCCCACCAAGAACAGTAAAACAATTATGGCCCCGGCCATGGCCAGTACCGCTGAACTGGTAAGCCAGTCAAAAAGCGACATGCTTTCCTGTGGTTTAGTCTCGCTCGATTCACCCAGGATAATTTGGCTGAAAGAAAGTTCGTTTTTAGCTTGTCCGGCCCAGTTACTGTGCGGGCTTAAAATAAGGGAGCGTTTCAAGTCAGTCTTAGCTTTAGTATAATTGCCCTCCTGTAAAGCCCGGGTGCCAGCCTGAAAATACCGACCGCCTACATACTGGCGATAACGTCCTATCCCAAAAAAAAGGACATATATTGTTACTAAAGCGATGATAATTTTAGTTTGTGTCTTCAGATTTGTCGGCATAGCTTTACCCCATTAGAGAAAGCCACCGTTGGCGCTGACCATTCGTTAGAGAGCCTCGTTCTCTAACCGGGTTTACCTGCGCCAGGGGGCCAATTCTTTTTTAATTACCCTAAAAAATTCTTTTTCCGGGATCTTTTTAATAATTTTCCCCTGGCGAAAAAAAAGGCCTTCTCTCTTCCCTCCAGCCAGGCCAAAATCAGCTTCTTTGGCTTCACCCGGACCATTAACGACACAGCCCATAATGGCAATTTTTAAGGGCAGTCTCCACTGCGCCCGGGGATGATCCTTGATTTCTTTATGCACCTGTTCAGCCAAACTAATAATATCGATCTGGGCCCGCGAGCAGGTCGGACAGGATATTAGTTCCGGATAATAATTACGCAGATTTAAGCTCTGCAAAATAGCGTAGCCGACGCGCACTTCTTCCTCTGGTTCACTGCTCAACGAGACCCTGATCGTGTCCCCTATGCCGCCAGCCAGCAGCGCGCCAATTCCTACGCTGGATTTTACGATGCCTACTTCCGCCACGCCAGATTCAGTGATACCCAAATGCCAGGGGTAAGCAAATTTCTGCGCCGCTAACTGATACGCCTTTATCGTGGTAGGCACATCTGTTGCCTTTAAGGAAAGAACTATATTACGGAAATCCGCATTTTCAAAGATACGGATATATTCAGCCAAAGCTCTCACCATAACGGCCGCCTTATCTTCATAGCGATTCTGAGGCAGAGATTTAAGAGAACCGGAATTCACGCCTAGACGGATAGGTATCTTTCTGGCCTTGGCCTTATCTAAAACTATGGCCAGGTTATCCTTGGCCATATTGCCGGGATTGATCCTGATTTTATCTACTCCCTGGTTTATCGCCGCTACCGCCAGCTGCCACTGGAAATGGATATCTGCGACTAACGGGATTCTAATTTGTTTCCTGATTTTTGACAGGCCAAGCGCCGCAGACATATCCGGTACTCCGACTCTGATAATCTCACAGCCTAATTTTTCCAGCCGCTTGATCTGGGCTACCGTAGCCTGGACATCCGCAGTATCAGTTTTGGTCATTGATTGTACGGCAATAGGATTATTGCCGCCAATCTTTACCCCGCCAATATTCACCACCCTGGTTTTATTTCTAATTACTTTCATATTTTTTCTTCTTTTCTATACGCTTTACGCTACCCGCTACCCGCTATTTCGGTCCCGGTCTTAGCAGCCGAATAATATCCTTGTAGGTGGCAAACAGAAATATGGTCACTAAAATAGCTAAGCCGGCTTTTTGGGCAATGGCTATTTTGAACGCAGATACTGGTTTGCCCCTAAAACCTTCAATTATCAGGAACATAATATGTCCGCCATCTAAAATCGGAATGGGAAATAAATTAAAAATTCCCAGATTGATACTTAATACTACTACTAAATAAACCACATTGGCAAAACCGACTTTAGTCGCCTCCTGTACTAATTGAGCCATACCAATCGGACCGGCAACATCAGGAGCAATTCGACCAGATATAATCCACCAGATCGCTTTTACCGTAAAAACGGTTAAGAAAGCTGTTTCTTTAACCGCTTTCTTAAAAGCTGGCCAGGGATATTCTTTTTCAACAATTTTCCGGCCGGGGCTTATACCCAATATACCATGTTTTACTTTAGCCTTATACTCTGGTTTTGCCTGAATGGATATTTCTTTATTATTACGCCGTACGACCAGGGATAGCGTATTACCGGAGTTAGGCTGTATTATCTTGGTTACCTCATCCCAATTCTTTACCGGTTGACCATTGATGCTGGCAATGATATCTCCAGATTGCAAGCCAGCCTGCTGCGCTGGAGTATTTTCGATCACTTTGCCGATCGCAGACGTACTGGTATCAAGCACAGAGATTCCCACCATAAACAACGTCGTGAGCAAGATGACCGCCAAAATGAAATTGGTGAGCGGGCCAGCAGCTACTATTAAAGCGCGCTGGTACCATTTCTGGGTTTGATAACTCCGCGGTAAATCAGGATGAGTCTCTCCTGGCTCATCCCCCAACATTCGGACATACCCGCCCAGCGGTATCAGATTAACGCTATATCTGGTTTCAGCCGTAGAAAACCCAAACCATTCCGGCCCAAATCCCAGCGCAAATTTTTCTACTTTCACATGCAGCAATTTAGCTATGACAAAATGGCCTAATTCATGAAAAAATACCAACGCACCAATAGCCGCAATTAAATTAAATATCCAGGACATGATTATTCCTTGTTAAATATTGTATTGTTTCCAGCCGGGACCAGTCTGCCGCGGCCAGTATATCCTCAAGTTTGGGATCTTTTTTCGGTTTATGCTTTTTCATTACCAGGGCTAGAGCCGCGGGTATATCCTTAAAATTTATTTTATGCGCCAGGAATAATTCTACTGCTACTTCATCGGCCGCGCTCATGACGGCCGGCATGGTTCCGCCAAGGCGGGCTGCCTGGTAGGCATACTGCAGGCAGGGGAATTTTTCAAACTCAGGTTTATAAAAATTCAGTTTCCCGATCCTGGCTAAATCAAGCCTGGCTAGTTTATTGGGTATTCGTTCAGGATGACACAGGGCATATTGGATAGGCAGTTTCATATCAGCAGCAGCCAATTGGGCAATCACTGAACCATCGGAAAATTCAACCAGAGAATGGATAATGCTTTCCGGGTGAATGAGCACCTGTATCTTGGATAATTCAATGCCAAATAAATGATGGGCTTCGATTATCTCGAATCCTTTATTCATTAGAGTAGCTGAATCCACAGTGACTTTCCGGCCCATATTCCAGGTAGGATGCGCCAAAGTACGGGAAACATCAACTTTGGCTAATTCCTGGCGGCTTAGTTTCCAAAATGGCCCCCCCGAAGCAGTCAGGATGATCCGGGAAACACTCTTGGCTGGTTCATTTTTCAGGCATTGCCAGATAGCTGAATGCTCACTGTCAACCGGCAGTATTTTTACTTTACGCCGCCGGGCTCTGGCCATTACCACAGCGCCGGCCATGACTAGAATTTCCTTGTTCGCCAAGGCAATATCGCTTCCTTGATCAATGGCGGCTAATGTCGGCTCCAGGCCCAGGGCCCCCACTAATGAAGAAACTACAATATCTGTGCCAGGCCAGGTAGCGGCGGTTATTAAACCTTCCGGGCCAGACAGAACTTTTATTTTAGGCTTAATTTTTTTTCTTATCTGATCAGCAGCGCCAGTATTACCAGCCACGACTACGGCAGGATGATAACGCTTGATCTGATTTTCCAATAAGCTGATCTTAGTATTGCCGGTCAAACCAGTGACCCGGAACCGATCTTTACAGCTAGCGACAACTTTAAGTACATTTACGCCTATTGAACCAGTCGACCCCAGAATAACTATATTTTTCATGGGCTCCTATGACAACATTGATTTAATTAG
>JACRDM010000063.1 GCA_016218565.1 Elusimicrobiota bacterium
ACCGATTATTACTAAGATTACACAGATTTTTATCAGCGACTAGGCTGGTAATCGGTGTAATCTTTTGGAAATCCGTGTAATCAAGTATAGGATTGAAATTCCTATACTTGAACTTATTTTCCAACCCTCTGGAGATAAAACGAACTTATAAGCACCATTCCGCGACCGGCAGGCACTATCTGGTATTTGACAAATTGTCCGTTCGAACTAAAGGGATCAATAAGTTTTTTCTCATCGAAATCCTTAGTGTTTCTTAAATCCGCAATGGTAGAGGGAAACATCCCGTCATCTTTTATTTTGTTTTTTATGATTTTACCTAATAAATCTATTGCCGCTTCTGCCTGATCATATTTTACTTTATCTTTTGTCAATTCTTTTATAAACTTTAATACTTTAATGAACGTCCCCATAGTATTCCTGTATCGGTTTTACGGTAATGCCCTGGCTGCGCAGGGCGACAATACCGTCTACAGCTGCTTCGGCCCCGAAAAAAGTGGTGATGAAAGGAACATTGTGGATCAGCGCATTTTGCCGGATGATATATCCGTCGCTGCGGGAACGGGTTCCTTGGGGAGTATTGATGATCAGGTCAACCTGTTTATTCTTAATGATATCAACCATATCCGGGCGCCCTTCCCCTATTTTGGCTACCTCTTCTACCGCAAAGCCCTGGCTTTTCAAACAAGCGCAGGTTTTACGGGTCGAAATAAGCTTGAAGTCCAGATCCAGTAATTTTTTGGCGACTGGAGCGATCCTTTCTTTATCCCGGTCGTTCACGCTGATAAAAACAGTTCCGGTCAATGGGAGTGCACTGCCCGCGGCCATTTGCGATTTGGCAAAAGCTAATCCGAAGTTAGCGTCAATTCCCATTACTTCCCCGGTGGATTTCATTTCTGGGCCCAGAATACTGTCGATGCCAGGGAATTTGATAAAGGGCAGGACGGCTTCTTTTACCGCTGTATAAGACAAGGATTTTCCCGCTAAAGGTATATCCAGATCTTTTAATTTTTTACCTATCATACAAGCCGCGGCAATTTTGGCTAAAGGTATTCCTGTAGCTTTGCTGACAAAGGGAACGGTTCGTGAAGCGCGAGGATTAACCTCCAGGACATAAATAATGTTATCTTTAATGGCATATTGGATATTGAGCAGGCCGATTACTTGCAAAGCTTTGGCTAACCTGGTGGTATAATCTTTAATGGTTTCAATTTGTCCGGGGGTCAGGGTGTACGGCGGTAAAGCGCAGGCGCTATCCCCGGAATGGATACCGGCTTCTTCGATATGCTCCATGATGCCACCAATATAGACATCTTTACCATCTGCTATCGCGTCGCAATCAACTTCAATAGCGTCAGAAAGGAATTTATCGATCAAGATCGGGCGCTGGGGAGAAATGTCTTTAGCCTGGCGGATGTAATTTTCGAGGCTTGGTTCTTCGTAAACTATTTCCATAGCCCGGCCACCGAGAACATAGCTGGGCCGTACCATTACCGGATAACCAATCCTGGCGGCAATTATTTTAGCTTCAGTGAAGCTCATGGCCGCGCCATTTTCCGCTTGCGGAATCTTTAATTTATGGAGGAGCTGTCCGAAGCGTTTGCGGTCTTCGGCTAAGTCAATGTTGTCTGGTGAAGTGCCAATGATCTTTACCCCGTTCTTTTTCAAAGCTAACGCTAAATTTAGGGGTGTCTGCCCGCCGAATTGCACGATAACGCCGTCAGGTTTTTCCCGGTGATTTATATGCAAGACATCTTCCAGCGTCACTGGTTCGAAATAAAGCCGGTCACTAATATCATAGTCGGTAGAAACTGTTTCCGGGTTGCAATTGACCATGATCGTTTCGTAATCCAAATCTTTCAGGGCAAAAGCGGCATGGACGCAACAATAATCAAATTCAATACCTTGTCCGATGCGATTGGGTCCTCCTCCCAGGATCATGATCTTCTTTTTCTTTGATTTCTGCTCGGGCGGTTCATCTTCGGTCTCATAGGTGGAGTAATAATAAGGGGTATAAGCCTGGAATTCAGCCGCGCAGGTATCAACTAATTTATAATTAGGATAGAGTTTATTCTTCTGACGCAGCCTGGTGATAAAGCTTTCTTCGACTGATAATATTTCAGCTAACTGGTAATCCGCATAGCCTAATTTTTTGGCTTGGGATAAAAGTTCTAATTGTTGCGGTTTTTTTTGTTTGATAAAACCGGCCTGACGCAGGGACATTTCAAAATCGGCTAGCTCTTTAATATTATAGATAAACCATGGATCAATCGCGCTAACTTGGGCAATATCGGCGACGAGGAACCCGGCCTGCAAGGCATATTTAATATAAAAAATCCTTTCACTGGTAGGCAGTTTAATAAAATGCTTGATGGTATCAAGCATAGGTTCCCGGCGATCGGTTGATTTTAGCGCGGTCCTGATCTCTTTTTCCAGGGCCTGGTTATCAGCGCCTAAACCGTGCCGTCCGATTTCCAGACCGCGAATGGCTTTCTGCAATGATTCTTTAAAGGTCCGGCCGATGGCCATTACTTCCCCGACGCTTTTCATGGATATTCCGAGCCGGGCATCAGCGCCGGCGAATTTTTCAAAAGCAAACCGGGGAATTTTAGTTACTACATAGTCTATCGAAGGTTCAAAACAAGCCGGAGTTTTCTTAGTTATATCGTTCGGAATTTCGTCCAGGGTATACCCTACTGCCAATTTGGCGGCTATTTTAGCTATCGGGAACCCGGTGGCTTTTGAAGCCAGCGCCGAAGAACGGGAAACCCGGGGATTCATTTCGATGACAACCATCCTGCCGTTTAAAGGATTGATCCCAAATTGTATGTTGCTGCCGCCGGTGTCGACACCGATGGCCCGGATCACTTTGGCCGCGGCCGCGCGCATCTTCTGGTACTCTTTGTCGCTCAGCGTCTGGGCCGGCGCTACGGTAATACTGTCACCGGTATGAATGCCCATGGGATCAAAGTTCTCTATCGAGCAGACGACGACCACGTTATCTTTCTTATCTCTCATTACTTCGAGCTCGAATTCCTTCCAACCCAGGACCGATTCTTCGATCAGTACTTCATTGACCGGACTGTGTTCAAGAGCAAAAGATACCAGGTCCAGGAATTCTTCTATATTATAGGCAATACTGCCGCCGGTGCCGCCCAGGGTAAAAGACGGCCTGATCACTAACGGGAAGCCAACCTGTTTGGCTATTTCCAGAGATTCGGTGAAGTTGCGCGCATATCCGCTGCGCGGCAGATCCAGGCCAATTTCCTGCATCGTCTTTTTAAAAAGGCTGCGGTCTTCAGCGCGCTTAATAGCTTCAAAACTTGCCCCGATGAGTTCCACCTGGTATTTATCAATAATCCCTTTTTCCACCAGCGCCACCGTGAGATTCAAAGCGGTCTGGCCGCCGATAGTCGGTAACAGGGCAGCGGGCCTTTCCTTGGCAATAATTTTTTCTAGCACCCCTACGGTAAGCGGTTCAATATACGTCCGGTCGCTGATCTGCGGATCCGTCATGATGGTAGCTGGATTGGAATTCACCAGGATAATTTCATACCCTTCTTCCTTAAGCGCTTTGCAGGCCTGCGTCCCGGAATAATCGAATTCACAAGCCTGTCCGATAACGATTGGGCCGGAACCGATAAGCATTATTTTTTTCAGGTCCGTGCGTTTGGGCATGTTCGCTCCGTTCAAAATCAAATATTTAATATCAAAAATCAAAACCAAATATCAAAACATAAAAATAGATATTGTGCTTATTAATTTTTGAATTATTCATTGTCATTTATATTTTCGATATTTGCTTTTTTCATTATTTATGTTTTTCCATCAGGTTTATGAATTCGTCAAATAAATACCTGGAATCGTGCGGTCCCGGAGAAGCCTCGGGATGATATTGCACGCCGAAGGCCGGATATTTTTTATGACGGAAACCCTCATTAGTATGATCATTTAAATTTATGTGGGTCGGTTCGATCTCATCCTGGTTCAGGGAATTTAGGTCAACGCAAAAGCCGTGGTTCTGCGCGGTTATTTCGATCTTGCCGGTAGCCAGGTTCTTGAACGGGTGATTGGCGCCGTGGTGGCCGAATTTAAGCTTATAGGTTTTCCCGCCCAGGGCCAGAGCCAGGAGCTGATGTCCCAGGCAAATGCCAAAAATAGGTTTCTTACCCAGTAATTTGTGGATTGTTTCAATGACATAAGATACTGGTTCGGGGTCACCGGGCCCGTTGGAAATAAAAACACCGGCTGGATTTTTCGCCAGTATAGCCGCAGCAGAAGTCTGGGCAGGAACAACAGTTACTTCACAGCCGATACTCTCTAAGAGTCGCAGCAGGTTATACTTAATGCCGCAATCAATAGCTATTACCTGGTATTTCTTAATAGCCGGAATGGCCAGCCAATCCTGAGTATGGGTTTGCCACCGGCACGTTTCCGGATTAGTAACTTCCCTGACCAGATCGCGGCCCACTAATCCGGGAGAATTTTTCACTTTATTTAACAGGTTTTTAGGCTCGAACTGGACCGTGGAAATAATGGCCTTCATGGCCCCTTTGGTGCGCAATAGCTTAGTAAGCTTCCTCGTGTCTAGGCCTTCAATAGCGGGGACATTATTTTGTTTCAGATAGTCGCTCAGGGATTCCCTGGCCCTCCAGTTAGAATAAATTTTGGAGTACTCTTTAACTACAAATCCTTCCAGGAAGACTTTGCGGGATTCCTTATCTTCCAGGTTGACTCCATAATTACCTATCTCCGGATAGGTCATGGTCACGATCTGGCCTTTATATGAAGGGTCAGTGATGATTTCCTGGTAACCGGTCATCGCCGTGTTAAATACTACTTCACCGCAGCACTCGCCTGCGGCCCCAAAACTCTGCCCCGGAAATACTGTCCCGTCTTCCAGGACCAGTATCGCTTTGGTCATGATAGCTCCTTTTTTGAGTGTGCCAGTCAGTACGAAAGACAGTGAGCCAGTAAAAGCGAAAGGCAGTTGCCAGGGTTTAAGTTAACTGTTTTTTTATTTTTACTGCTTCTCGCACTTACGGCTCTTCGTTTTGACTGGTTCACTTTATTTAAATTTAGTGATACTCTTATCTAAAACAATAGTTTCGTATTTATCTTTGCCCAGCGACAAAATAGCGATTTTCACGCCCACTAACTTTTCCAGTTCGCGCATATACTGCTTGGCATTGAGTGGCAGGTCCTGGTATTTCTTCAGATGACTGGTCCTGGTTTTCCAGCCAGGCATTTCCTTATATACTGGCTGTACTTCTTCCAGCGCCCGGCGATTATGGGGAAATTCCCTCAGGATTTTCCCTTTATACTTGTAGCCGGTACATATCTTGATAATATCCAGTTCGTCCAAGACATCAAGTTTGGTTAAAGCTAAACCGGTAAATCCGTTGATTCGGGAAGCATGCCGTACCACTAAAGCGTCAAACCAGCCGCATCTCCTGGGACGGCCGGTAGTAGCGCCATATTCTCCGCCCGTCTTTCTCAGGTAATCGCCAGTGACATCTTTTAATTCCGTCGGGAATGGGCCCTCCCCAACGCGTGTGGTATAGGCCTTGCAAAGGCCCAGCACTTGCTCGATTCTGTGTGGAGGTATGCCTAATCCGGTGCAGGCTCCGCCGGAAATAGGATTAGAACTGGTGACATACGGATAGGTCCCAAAGTCCAGATCAAGCATGGTGCCCTGCGCGCTTTCGATGAGTATATTCTTTCCTTCATCCAGGGCTTTATTCACTAGTACGGCAGTATCAGTTACGTAAGGGCGGATCTTGGCCGCTATTTTCAGGTAAGCGCGATACAGCGCTTCCAATGACAACTTTTTCTGTTTGTATACATTAACCAGGACGGCATTATTCCGTTTTAGATTATCCTTTAAAAGCTTATAAAATGTTTCTTTGTCTAAAAAATCAGACATGCGGATACCCCGCCTGGCTACCTTATCCGAGTACGTCGGTCCGATACCTCTCTTGGTAGTGCCGATCTTTTGTTGGCCCAGGGTTTCTTCACCCAGGCTGTCTATCAGGCGATGATAGGGCAGGGTAATATGGCTCAAGTCGCTGATATAGAGACGGTTAAGCGTAGTCATATTTTTCGATTTTACGAAATTAAGTTCAGTCAACAAAGCTTCAGGGTCTATCACCACCCCGTTGCCAATAATACACTTCTTATGCGGTTGCAGTATGCCTGAGGGTATAAGATGCAGGACATATACATTGCCGTCGAAAACAACGGTATGACCGGCATTATTGCCGCCCTGAAAGCGGCAGATGAAATCAGCATACTGGCTCAGGAGATGGACGATCTTTCCTTTGCCTTCATCGCCCCATTGGGCTCCTACTATTACCAAACAAGGCATGTTAATTCTCCTAGAATAAATTCAAATGACAAATCCCAAATAACAAATTAATCACCTGTGCCCACTGACAATTTTGAGATTTGAATTTCAATTCTATACTACAAGTTAGTCCCTGCGGGAATTTGTATCAGTTTGACTTTGGCTTCTTTAAATAATTTGAGGGCCAGCGGGTCCGGATAAGCGCCTGCAAAAAAGACTTTTTTTAGGCCTGCCTGGATGATCATTTTAGCGCACGATACACAGGGTTGATTGGTCGAATAGAGCGTCGCGTTACGCATATCTAGGCCGTAGGTGGAAGCAAACAATAGGGCATTAGCCTCGGCATGCATGCCCCGGCACAATTCCTGGCGTTGTCCGGAAGGGATCTTTTGTTTATCCCTGAGGCAGCCAGTAATTTCGCAATGCGGCAACCTGGTTAAGGTCCCGTTGTAGCCAGTAGCTATAATACGTTTATTTTTGA
>JACRDM010000065.1 GCA_016218565.1 Elusimicrobiota bacterium
AAGGAAACAACCAAAGATTGGAACACTTTTATTCCCCAGAAAAATATCGGCGGAGATGTCTGGTTTGAACCATTGCCAAAAGAAATAAAGGACCTTGATCAGGCGCTAGCCAGAATAACATTAGCCGAAGAAGATATTGTTATTTCTCCCAAGGACCTCTTTTTTCCGCAGTTAGAAACCATGCTTGAGTTTAAGGGTGGCCAGATTGGCGAGGTAATAGAAGCTTCTCCCAAGCTGCTGTTTGGAATAAAGCCCTGTGACCTGAAAGGCTTGCTTTTTGCCGATGAATTTTATCAGAAAAATTTTACTGATATTTATTACCAGAGCCGGATGAAAGAAAGATTGATTGTCACTAAAGGGTGTCTGTCGCCGCCGCGGCCCGAGGCTTGCTTTTGCTCTTCGGCCAAGACCGGACCGTTTGCTAAAGAGGGATATGACTTGCAGCTAAGCGAAGCAGGAGATTGCTATTTCGTAGAAATTGGTTCAACTAAAGGAGAAAGTTTTGTTTCCAAATACGGGAAATATTTTGCCGAGCAGGATCAAGAAGCAGATAAACAGATCAACCAAATAAAAGACAAAGCCGCTGAAAGCATAAAGCTAAAGCTTGATTTTCAAAAAGCGCTTGAGTTGATGGCTCAAGATAATTTCATTCCAGAAGAGAATTATAAACGGATTGGTGAGAGATGTATTTATTGCGGCGCTTGTCTCTACTCTTGTCCAACCTGTACCTGTTTTAACGTGTTTGATAATGTCAAGAAGGGACAGGGAGAAAGACTGCGTAACTGGGATGCCTGTGTTTTTGACGGTTATACCAGAGAAGCCAGCGGCCATAATCCGCGCCAGGAGAAATGGATCAAGACCGCGCGCCGATATGAACATAAACTAAAATACGATTTTAAGACCACGGGAAGGAGCGGATGTGTTGGCTGTGGGCGGTGCTTATCCAGTTGTCCTGTAGCTATAGGGATATCTAAGTTCATCCAGGAAATTACCACAGAAAAAAGGATATTATAAAATGATCAAAAACGAATATTTGCCTTATCAGGCCATAATCGAAGAAATCAAACAGGAAACCTTTGATACTAAAACATTTAGGGTAAAGTTCACCGCTGAGAATCTGGTTAAAACCTTCAGTTATAAACAAGGTCAATTTATGGAAGTGTCTCTGGTTGGCGCGGGTGAAGCGCCTATTTCCATTACCTCTTCTCCGTCACGTAAAGGGTATTTGGAGTTCTGCATTCGCGCTATTGGCAAAGTAACGAAAGCGCTCCACGCTTTACAAAAAGGTGATACTTTTTATATGCGCGGTCCTTATGGCAATCAATTCCCCTTTGAGGAATTAAAAGGGAAAAATATTTATTTCATTGCTGGTGGTATTGGCTTGGCTCCGGTGCGCAGCTTAATGAATTTAGTCTTTGATCACAGAAAGGATTTCGGTCATATTAAAGTGCTCTACGGCTCCAAAACTCCTGACGAGCTTTGTTTTAAAGATGAACTTGAATCCTGGAAAAAAATTCCCGATACGGAAGTGTGGTTGACGGTTGATAAACCCTGTGAGGGGTGGGGATGCAGTATTGGCGTCGTCACTGAACTATGGAAAGAAACTGACATAAATCCTAAAAATGCGGTGGCCGTTGTTTGCGGCCCTCCAATAATGATAAAGTTTGCTACCTTGAAATTAATGGAATCAGGGTTTTACGCCAGTGACGTGATCATGACCCTTGAGCGTTTCATGAAGTGCGGCCTTGGTAAATGCGGCCATTGCAATATTGCCGAGAAATTTGTGTGTATGGACGGGCCGGTATTTACGTATGAACAGATCAAAAAATTCCCGGTTAAAGAACATGTTTTCTAGAAAACTCTCTGCGGCGATTTTGGCAGGGGGTAAAAATACCAGGATGGGAGGAAAAGATAAAGCTTTTCTCTATTTTGAGGGACAACCTCTTATCCAACGGACGATTTCCGTGTTACAACCGGTTTTTTCTGAAATATTCGTAGTTACTAATTTTCCTCGATCTTATGATCAGTACGCTAAGGAGGCTACAATTATAGCAGACCGTATTAAAGAAATGGGCCCCTTGGGTGGTATATATACTGCTTTATCTCAAACCTTGAGCGCGGCGGTTTTTTTTGTGGCTGGCGACATGCCTTTTTTGCATACTGGAATCATTAAGCAGCAGATCAGGGAATTTGAGAAAATGGCAGTGGATGTTTTTGTCCCCCGAATAGGGAACCGTCTAGAGCCGCTGCACGGGATTTACCGCCAAAGGATCAGTAAAGATTTGTTTTCGTTTTTACGGGAAAGCCAAAGACATTCGGTAAGAGAGTTTTTGCAAAAGGTGGAAACAGCATACTGGGAGTTAGATGATACGGCGGCCAAGCGGGCGTATTTTACTAATGTAAATACACCAGAAGAACTGCAAAAAATAACAGGCCCAAAGTTCAAAGAAGGCGGGGAGTGCAAAGATAGGCACAAAGGCATAGAGGATTGATCAGCCAGGCACAGAGTTAAAGGCGAAATACTGGCACCTGGGCACAGAGGAAAGACCAATAATTTTACAATTAATCCTTTGTGCCTTGCGGGCTGGACTTCTTGCTATCTTGAAGTATAGGAATTTCAATCCTATACTTGATTACCCAGATTAAAAATCAGATTATTCAGGTTTAATCAAGAGTTTGTAAGCGGCGTAATCATTTAGAAATCTGTGCCTGTCCTCGCGGGTTTGACCCCGCTAATTCGGGATCAGCAGGGGATAATCAGTTAGCGGAACGAAGTGGAGCCTAACTTGATGGAACAGATCAAGATCGTTAAAATAAAAGATAATCTTCGAGACGTCGTAGAAGATCTTGTTACCGAAGAAGTGCCGTTGACTTTAATAGTCGGTGGAGAAGAGTTTATCACTCTTTTGTGCTCGCCGCAAGATTTAGAGGACCTTTGCGCCGGGTTTTTGTTTACCAATGGTCTCCTTACGCCGCCACAGGACGTAGAAAAGATAGTTATTGACCAGGAGCGCTGGACAGCAAATATTACGTTGCGGGAAGAGAGCAAAGTAAAAGGCCTTGTTTTTAAGCGGCTCTATACTTCCGGCTGCGGCCGGGGTGCTTTGTTCTACAATGTGGCTGATGTCATCTATCGGTCAAAAAACGCCTCTGTTCTTAAGATCTCAGTCCTCAAATTAAAAGATCTCATGCTTTCTTTTCAAAAGAGGTCAGAATTGTATTTGAAAACAGGGGGGGTGCATAGCGCCGGGTTGGCACAAGATAATATTTTTGTTTTTCGGGAAGATATCGGCCGGCATAATGCCCTGGATAAAGTGATTGGCCGGGGTTTGCAAGACGGGGTTGATTTTTCTAAAACATTAATGGTCACCAGCGGCAGGATCTCTTCTGAGGTGATTTTTAAAATTCAGAAGTGCGGGATCCCCATGATCATTTCACGGAGCGCTCCGACGGATCAGGCGGTAAAATTAGCCAAAGATATGGGTCTAACATTAGTGGGTTTTGCCCGTGGCACCAGGATGAATATATATAGCGGAGCGGAAAGGGTGACCTAATTATAGTTTAAAGTATAGGAATTTCAATCCTATACTTGAGTTTACAATTTAGAAATCGCGGGCGCTCATGATGCTGCGGACTGATTGTATTCGCTGGTTGATTTTAAATTATAAATCAAAGGAGATAGCTCTGCGGAAAAAATTGGCAGTTTCACTCCTGGTTTTTTTGCTAGGTGTTTCACAGGCATTATCATTTAGTTTTGCCGGGGAAAATAAAACAATAATATTAGCAACCACTACCAGCGTGCAGGATACCGGATTGCTTGATCTGCTCGTGGCCGGTTTTCAGAAAAAGTCAGGCTATACGGTAAAAGCTATCGCGGTAGGAACCGGACAAGCCATGCAATTAGGTCAGAACGGTGAGGCGGATATTCTCTGGGTGCATAGTCCGGCAGATGAAAGGCAATTTGTCAAAGAGGGGTATGGCACAGCTAGAACGACGTTTATGCATAACGATTTTGTTGTTTTGGGTCCTAAAAATGATCCAGCGAAGATCAAAGGTGTAAAAAATATAGCGGAAGGATTTAGGAGAATTGCCACGGCTAAAGTTTTGTTTGTGTCCAGGGGAGATAATTCCGGAACTCATAAAAAAGAGAAGAAACTGTGGCAAGCTGCCGGAGTGACCCCGGATAAAGAATATTATATTGAGATAGGGCAGGGTATGGCAGCTACGGTCAACGTTGCTAATGAGAAACTTGCTTATTGTTTGGCCGATCGTTCGACATATTTATCTTTGAAAAAATTATTGGAATTAGTTATTCTTTTTGAAGGCGATGAGGCCTTGTTCAACCGCTATAGTTTGATTCTGGTGAATCCGGAAAAATATCCGAAGATAAATGCCGCTGGCGCAAAAGAGTTTTTTGCTTATTTGCTCTCAGAGGATACAAAAAATATGGTAGAGAATTACGGCCAGGATAAATTCGGCCAGCCGCTCTTTTATTGGGATTACAAGTGAGAGTAAGGCACAAAGTTAAAGACTAGTGGGAAGGCCAGCAAGCAAGGCACAAAGGCACAAAGGAAAGACTCAGATCCAATAGAGCATTGTTTTTTACTTTGTGCTTTTGTGCCTATAGAGTAATAAGATTGGAATCGTGTATGCTTTATATTTTTGCCGGATTTAAAAAAGCGCTATTTTTGATTTTCCATTTGAATGCGGAAATATTAGAAATTATACGGCTTTCTTTGCTGGTATCAATGGTGGCCACTGGTATGGCTATTGCCATCGGATTGCCGTTAGGAAGTATTATTGCGCTTAAAAGATTTCGCTGGAGAAAATTAGTTATTGCTTTGATTAATACTACTATGGGTTTGCCTCCGGTAGTGGTTGGTTTGATGGTGTCGCTTTTTCTTTTTCGCAATGGCCCATTGGGTTTTTTGGGCTGGCTATATACTGCCAAGGGAATGATCCTGGCCCAGGTGATTATTGCCACGCCGATTATTACGGGATTGTGTCTGGCCTCAGTTCAGAGTGTTGATCCAAAGTTGTATCAGCAGGTGATAGCTTTAGGGGCTAATAGATGGCAAGCGTTGTTAATCGTGTTTAAGGAAATAAAATTGTCGCTTTTAGCGGCTATTGTGGCTGGGTTTGGCAGTATTATTTCAGAAGTAGGCGCGGTGATGATGGTAGGGGGTAATATCAAGGGACAGACCAGAGTGCTTACTACGGCCACAGTGCTTGAGACTAATATGGGTAATTTTGATGTGGCTATTGCGTTAGGCTTGATCTTGTTTCTGCTGAGTTTTATGGTAAATGCCGCTCTAACCTTAATCCAGCAGAAAAAATATGATTAAAATTAAAGGTCTACATTTAGAATTACCCGGACGGTTACGACTAGATGTTGATAATCTTGAGATTCCAGCGGGTATTTTATTTGCGCTTATTGGCCCAAATGGAGCAGGCAAAAGTACCCTGTTGAATATCCTGTCCTTGTTTCAAAAGCCAGATAAAGGATCTGTAGAGGTTTTTGGTAAAAATATTTTAGTTCTAAAAAATCCTCTCCCCTATCGGCGCCGGGTCTCTTTTGTTTTATCCCGTCCTTACCTGCTGCATGACACGGTATACAATAATATTAGCCTGCCTTTGGCTTTGCGCGGTATTCGTGACAAATCTCGGGTTGCAGAAATGTTGGCTTTGTTTAAGATCACGCCTTTATCCGGCCAGCCAGCTTTGAGTCTTTCACAGGGGGAAACGCATCGGGTTGCGCTGGCGCGCGCTTTGGTGACGCGGCCAGAATTGATTTTATTGGATGAACCGTTTTCCAGTCTGGATCCGCAATATAAAAGCGCGCTGCTGCAAGATTTGCGGCGCATTATTAAAGGGAATAAGGTCACCACTATTTTTGTGACTCAGGATCAAAACGAAGCCTTGTTTTTGGCTGATCTTATCGGGGTGATAAAGGGGGGCAGGATTTTACAAGTGGCTAATCCGCAAGATGTTTTCGCCAGGCCAATTTCAAAAGAAGTGGCGGATTTTATAGGTATTGAAACCATTATCGAAGGAACAGTGGTTAAGAAAGAAGATTCTCTTTGCTTGGTCGCAGTGGACTCCGTTAGAGAACAAAGTTTGGCAACGAAATTCTCTGACAGCCAAGGGGCTCTAGACGGTAATAACCAAGGATTGAGATTAGAGGTTTGCTCTAACAGGGTGAATCATACTATAATGGAAGTAGTCTCGGATTGCATTGTTGGGCAAAAAGTATTAGTGTGTGTTCGTCCGGAAAATATAACCATTTCCACAGCGCCTGAGAGAGACAGCGCTCGCAACCATTTCCAGGCAACGATAAAGAATATGGTCCCCTGGGGGTTGGAGTATAAGATCGATTTAGACTGCGGTTTTAATGTCGTGGCGTTTGTGACCAAACAGTCAATTGATCAGCTGCGTTTAGCAGTGGGTCAGCAGGTTTTTGCCGCTTTTAAAGCGACTGCCGCTCATTTGATAAAAAGATAAAAATAAGAGCGCTAATGGCGAAGTAAGGAATCGTTAGCCAGTTAACCGGTTAGCCAGAGAGCCAGTTAATCAATGAACTGGTAAACCGGCAAACCGGCGAACTAAACGAAAGCGAAGCTTGGAGTTGATGTGATTTCATACGAGAAAGCGCGAAAACTTGTTTTAAGTAATATAAAGATATTATCTCCGGAAAAAGTGAGGATTGAAGATGCTATTGGCCGAGTGTTGGCTGAGAATGTTTTTTCACCGTTAGAAATTCCGCCCTTTGCCAAATCAGCTATGGATGGATATGCGGTAAAAGCTGAAAATACGCGGCAGTACCAAGGTGTATTACGTAATATTGGCGTGATTCAGGCGGGAGATACTTTTAGACAAAAACTAGGAACTGGCGAATGTGCGAAGATAATGACTGGGGCGCCACTGCCATCTGGAGCTGATGCCGTGGTTATGGTTGAAGATACGGCGGCTTGTGATAGAATGATTACTATGAAGTGTTCTGTGAAAAAAGGAGAGAATGTTTGCCGGAGAGGAGAGGATATTTGCCGGGGAGAGCGGCTGTTACGTAACGGCCAACTTTTGTCCGCGGCCGAAATCGCTCTTTTGGCTACGATAGGAAAACACCAAGTGAAGGTGAGGAAGAGACCTAAGGTAGCAATAATTAATACCGGGGGAGAGATCGTTTCTCCCGGGCAGAAGCTTGGCCGCAATAAAATATATAATGCTAATGGCCCAATGATGGTAAGTTTACTCCGGCGCTATGGTATTGAACCGCAGTATTTAGGTATGGTCAAAGACGATCCAGAGCAATTAGTTCGCGTTATTCAACCCGGACTCTGCTGTGATGTTCTCCTGATTTCCGGCGGAGTGTCTGTGGGGGATTATGATTTTATCCCTAAGGTACTAAAGAAACTGAAGGTAAAAGGCATTTTTCACAAGGTTCGCATTAAACCGGGGAAGCCCTTCTTTTTTGGACGAAAGAGAAGCTGTTGTGTGTTTGGTTTGCCAGGGAACCCAGGGTCTAATTTTCTAGCCTATTTTCTATTTGTTTCTCCCGCGCTCAATAAGATGCAGGGAATCGATTTTCTGGGTCCAGAGTTTAAGTTCGGGTTGCTTCAGCAGGATTTTCAACACAAGAAAGGCCGCGCGCATTTTGGGTTGGTTAAAATCAAAAAGCAAAATGTAGATTATACTCTGGATATTGTTCCAAGTCATGGCTCCGCGGATGTGGCATCGTTGGCCAAAGCTGACGGGTTTTTTATTGCCGCAGAGAATCAGGAAGTAATTAAGAAAAATGAGAAAGTCAGGTTTTTCCACTGGCGAGAGTAATAGAATATTTGTAGGTGTTTAATAGAGGCTAAAAAGCGGGTCAGGAAAGGCCGAGCGGGGTGAAGACAAAACAGGGACAGCGTTTAAGTCTATATACCGTAAAAAGGCTGTGCTTATACCTTAGGGATCTGAAGAAATTAAAGGAATCGGGTAAGAAAGTCATTTCCTCCTCCAGTATCACCGAAAGTCTGAACGTAACCGCCGCCCAATTTCGCAAAGACCTTTCTTATTATGGGGAATTCGGTAAAAGAGGGGTGGGGTATGAGGTTGATTTTTTAATAAAAAAGATAGAAGGCATATTAGGCACTTCCAAAGTCTGGAAAATTGCCGTGATCGGTTTGGGAAGATTGGGCGGAGCGCTGCTGGAATTCACCGGCTTTTTGAAATTCAATCTGAAAATTACCGCTGTTTTCGATAAAGATAAAAGAAAGATCGGCCGGCTCTATAGAGGTTTGGTGGTTTATGATATCCGCAATTTGAAAAGAGTGATACAGGAGCAAAATATTAAAGTGGGAATGCTCTGTACTCCTGCGGAAGTGGCGCAATCAGTAGCGGAGATGATGCAAGAAGCAGGCATTAAAGCCATCCTGAATTTCACTTCTGCTAATTTGCAGGCGCGCAGAAACACTTTTGTTTCCAATGTGGATCTGGCTTCAGAATTGCAGAGCCTGATCTATTTTCTAAACCCCATTAGAAAGGCGGGGTAAAAAAGAATATTTATTATTTCAGCGACACTGATAAAATGTTTTATCTGCATTTACGTTCTATGAATGTAGGGGAAAAGATCGGATCTTGCAGTGAACTGGCGCAGGTGTACGCGTCATCTCCGCCAAGAAGTTACTGGAGCAGATTGCGCCGGCAGCAGAAGTGATCGACCAGCGGGAAGCATTCAGATCACGGCGGCACTTAGACTCATTGCTCAACGTAGCGCGAGCCATTGGTTCCGAATTCAACCCGGCTATCCTGCTACCCAAGATCATGGACTATGCCCGCAAAGTAATCGGAGCCGAGAGAGGCTTCCTGCTATTATACGATAACCCACTGTCAATTTCGCAAATTGACAGTGGTCAGGGTTAGAGTTGAAAGTGTCCAGCGGTTTGGAGCAAGGACTGCAAAGCCAGGCTTTCAGCTATGAAGGATACGGGGTCAGCCTGGAGTTGATCAAAGAAGCGGAGATAAAAGAAGAAGCGCAGCCGGTAGATTGAACCTCTTTGAGCACGTTGTTCCCAAGGATAGGAATATTTACTGGAGGGACTTAGCCAAACATCTAAGAAACTGTGATCTTTGAAAGAAATACGTAATTTTGCCGAACCGGAAGATTTTTTGCGAAGAATTGTGGAGTGAATAGCTATATTATGATAATCAGTTTCAACTATGTTTTTGAGCTTAGGGTATAGTTTAATCAAATTTTTATCCTGGATATTTTATATTTTATTCAAGGAGGATTTACCGAACAATGATACCGGAAAAAGAAATGAAAGCGCTGGCTGTTAAAACTGATTCTAAAATCGTACTCTTGATCCTGGACGGTGTCGGTGGTTTGCCGCTCAATGGGAAGACAGAGCTTGAGGCTGCTAACAAGCCGAACCTGGATACATTGGCTCGGAATTCGATAGGTGGCTTGACTGACCCGATTAGTCCTGGGATTACTCCGGGCAGCGGTCCTTCACACCTGGCAATTTTTGGCTATGACCCGTTAAAGTTCGAAATTGGCAGGGGAGTGCTGGAAGCGGCGGGCCTAGGTTTTGAATTGACCAACCGTGACTTGGCCGCGCGCGGAAATTTTGCTACTATGGATGATGACCAGGTGATTACGGACCGGCGCGCCGGCCGTATCCCGACTGAAAAGAACCAGCAGATCTGCGCCGAATTGCAGAATAAAATTAAGAAAATTGCCGAGGTGGAGGTGTTCATCAGGCCTGGCAAGGAACATCGGTTCGTGATCATTTTCCGCGGTGATGGTTTGCAGGGGCCTTTGACTGATGCTGATCCGCAAAGAGAAGGTTTAAAAATTAAGTTTACCGCGGCTCCGGCACTGGAAAGCAAGAAAGCCAGCGATGTTGTCAATAAGTTTATCAAGGAAGCTAATAGCATCTTAAAAAGCCATCATCCGGCCAATACTGTTTTATTGCGCGGTATAGCTAAAGTTCCGCAGATACCTTCAATGGCGGAACTTTTTAAACTGACCCCAGCTTGTATTGCCACCTATCCTATGTATAAAGGATTGGCCAGTCTGGTGGGTATGAAAATATTAACCACCGGAGATACTATTGCCGCTGAGTTCAAAACCCTCAAAGAACAATGGCCTAATTTTGACTTTTTTTACGTGCATATTAAAAAAACCGATTCTTACGGCGAAGACGGGAGTTTTGAGAATAAAGTTCAGATCATTGAAGAATTAGATAAGAGCCTGCCCCAATTGCTGGAATTGAACCCGGCAGTGATTGCCGTGACCGGAGATCATTCGACCCCGGCGGTGATGAAAGGGCACTCCTGGCATCCCAACCCGTTTATTCTGCACTCTCAGTGGGAAAGAAAAGACCACCTGACAGCTTTTACCGAAAACGAATGTGCCCGGGGGATCCTGGGCCGGTTCCCGGCCACCGACGCTATGCCGCTGATGCTGGCGAATGCCTTAAAGCTTAACAAATTCGGAGCGTAATTCTGATTTGATACATTCAACGGCGCCAAACTGCGGCCTTTGGTCCGCGGTCAAAAGCGTTGCTCAGTATGGCTTCGACTGAGCTCAGCCGAATGTCCAATCCTGAGCCTACCTCGGTCCTCCTTCGACAGGCTCTGGATGGTGAGCGAAGTCGAAGGGTTGATTAAAGGTGCAGAAGTAAAGAGATGAAAAAGAGTCCTGCTAAAAAAGTATTAATGATCATAGCTCATGAAACATTCCGCGCTGAGGAGTATTTCCAGCCTAAAGCGATGTTGAAATGATCTGGTATCTTAACCTTTTTACCGCCGGGTTTACCGCTCTTATCGCTCAGACCCTGCTGGTCAGGGAAATGGTGAATGTGTTCAGCGGCAATGTTTTTTCTCTGGGCTTTATTTTTGCGGGCTGGCTGTTCTGGGTAGCCTGCGGCAGTTTTCTCTCCGGCAAGATTAGCGCTCCAATTAGACAAAAATCAAACTTTTATATTGCCGGTCAGGGTTTAGTCCTCCTGATCCTGCCGTTGGAAGTGATCCTGATCCGGGCGTTACGCCTGCTGCTCCAGATACCGCCCAGTCAGCTGATTGGTTTTTTCCCCTTGCTGTTGAGCGCGCTACTGGTGACTGCGCCGCTGGCTTTTCTCGTCGGCTGGCAGTTCTCTTTAGCGTGTCGCATCGTAACTTCTGTCCCCACGGTCTACCGCTATGATGTTTTAGGCAGCCTCGCCGGCGGCGCTATCCTTAGTTTTTGGCTCGTCCGTTACCAGAATTCATTTTTTATCATTTTCACGGTAATTGCCATAAATCTGTTTATGCTTTTAATGTTATGGCCATGGGCCAGTGAGAAAAAGAGTTCTTGGCTTTTTAATAGTCTCACCATATATTTAATAATTACTCTGGGAATATTGCTCAGCCACCAGACTAACCTGCTCGAGCAACGGACCCAGCGTTTAAACTGGCCGAAATTATTCTTATTGGACTCAGTTGTTTCGCGTTATGCCCAATATACTGTGATCGGGGAAGGAGACTTACATAATTTCTATACCAATGGCTTATTGAGCTATTCAAACCCCGATGTTCCCGGCAACCAGATGCTGGCTCACCTGGCTATGCTGGAAACACCTCAGCCCAGGCGGATCCTGATCTTGGGAGGAGGGTTTAACGGCCTTCTAAAGGAAGTGCTGAAATATCCGGTAGCAGAAGTATATTATGTTGAGCTAGATGAGGTTTTGATCAAATTGGCCAGGAGCCATATCACTGCTGAAGACGGACAAGACCTGTACGATTTCCGGGTAACATTGTTCAATACCGATGGCCGGTTGCTGTTGAAAAATTATACCGGGGAAAAATTTGATGTCGTGATCGTGAATACCGGTAGCCTGCTTACTACTGAGGCCAACCGGTTCTATACCAGAGAATTTTTCCAGATTATCCAGCAGCAGCTTACCTGGTCCGGCGTGATGATCCTGAGCATTGAATCCAATGAAAACTATCTTAGTCCGGAACTGCGCAACTATAATGGATGTATGTACTGGACCGTAAAGAATGTTTTTACAAAGGTACTGACTATCCCGGGCAATACCCTGTATCTACTGGCCTCTCCCAGTGATTCGTATCTCACCGGTATGCCGCAAGCGCTGTTAGAACGTCTGCAAAAGCGGAATATTGCAGCCCAATATTTTGCCGCTACCATACCCTATCTGCTTTCTACGGAACGATTAAGCTTTACCGTCTCTGCCCTGGAAGATTATCCGGCTCAGCGGTTGAACCGTGATTTTGCGCCAATCAGTTATTATCATAATATAATTCTGTGGGGAAAGCAGTTCCAATCTTTTTGGCCAAAAATAATGTGGGCCGCCATGCAATGGCGATGGTGGCAGCTGCTGATCATTTTTGGGTCCCTGATCTTTTCCGGGTGGCTGGTCATGAAGAAAAAACCAGGCAGTATCTTGCCGGTACAGGCTTTTATCGCCGGGTTTGCCGGGATGGCGATGGAACTGATCCTTATTTTGTCCTGCCAGATTCTGGTGGGATATGTGTATCATCTCTTGGGAGTAGTAGTAGCTTGTTTTATGTTCGGCCTGGCGTGGGGTTCAAGTATAAGGAACCGCTACCATGAACAAAAAGACCGGGCTTTCCCAATATTGCTAAAGAATATGATCTGGTTTGGACTTTATATCCTGGTTGTTCCCATCAGCCTGGCTTTCTTGGGAAGGTTCCCCTGGGCTCCGGGAGTCATTATTTTGATCTTAGCGCTCACTTTTCTGGATGGGCTATGGGTCGGCATGGTCTTTCCCAGATGTTGCCTGATCAGTCCCCGCCCGGGGCTCTTTTATGCCCTGGACCTGTTAGGAGCCTGCTTAGGCACAATTATGGTAAACTTGCTGCTGATTCCTTTATTAGGGGTATTTGGAGCATGTTACGCTTTGGGGGCTTTAGTCATGGCTAATGCGTTTATCGGTTTTCGTTACTGGAAAAAGGTTGCTTATTAGTCCCACGATATGATATAATAAAAATATTAATGAGCCAAATATCGGGGAGGCGCTATGCCCTCAAAAAAGGGATGTTTTGTTCTGCGTAAAGGGAAATTTTACTGGGTGCAGTTGGTAATGAGCCATCAAGAGTCTGGCGGTAAAGAATATTATATCGCTTACGGGCAGTACATTAATGAAAAAGAAGCCCGGAAAATCTGCCAAAGACAAAACCGCTTTGCCCTGTGCGTAGATTGTCAATGGAAGAAAAAAAGCCTCTGCCAAATATAATGTGGCGGAACAGTTGGAGGATGTAGCCTCGTGCGCAGCAAAGACCTTATTTCAATTTTAGACCTTTCCGTCGCGGAGATTGAAGAAATATTCAGTACCGCGCGCAGGCTCAAGGAAAAGCAAAAGAAGGGAGAGGAATGTCTTCCCTTAAAAGGCAAAAGCCTGGCCATGATCTTTGCTAAATCTTCTACCCGTACCCGGGTCTCTTTTGAAGTAGGCATGTTGCAACTCGGAGGCCATGCTCTTTTCATGAGTACTCAGGATATGCAATTAAAGCGGGGGGAAACCATCCATGATACCGCTAAAACCCTTTCCCGTTATGTAGATGGCATCATGATGCGGACTTACAGCCACAAAGATGTCCTGGAAATGGCTGAACATGCCACTATTCCGGTTATTAATGGTTTGACTGATCTGCTGCATCCCTGCCAGGCGCTGACAGATATCTTTACCATCATTGAAAAGAAGGGTGCGGCAGCCGGGTTAAAAATTGTCTACCTTGGCGATGGCGACAATGTGGCCAATTCCCTGGCCGTGATTGCCGGTAAGTTAGGATTATTTTTGGTGTTATGTATCCCGCCGGGATATGAACCAGATAAAGGGATCATTAAAGAAGCGAATATTTTAGCTGCCGGTTCAGGAGCCAAAATCGAAATAACGAATGATCCGCAAGCTGCCGCCATCGCTGCTGACATCCTCTATACTGATGTTTGGACCAGTATGGGTAAGGAACAGGAACGTGAAGAGCGGTTAAGGGTTTTTAAACCCTACCAGTTAAATAGCAAGCTTTTAGCTAAAGCTAATCCAGATTGCCTGATTATGCACTGCCTGCCGGCGCACCGGGGGGAAGAAATCACTGATGAAATAATGGCCAGCCGACAAAATATTTCTTTTGACCAGGCTGAGAACCGGTTGCATGTGCAAAAAGCTATACTCGCCTTATTACTGGGAAAATAATCTTAAACAATTATAACGCGCAAATTTTGTATAAATACGACTGTAGACTCTTATTAATCCAGAGGGGAGGAACCATGAAAAAAATATTAGCCATAGTGATCGTCTTGGTCCTGGTAGCTTTATTATTTGGTTTGGTTATCGCTGGTAAATATAATAGCCTGGTCAGGCAGGAAGAGGCGGTAAAGACGGCGTGGTCTCAGGTAGAAAATGTATACCAACGGAGGTTAGATTTAATCCCCAATTTAGTGGAAACAGTTAAGGGCTATGCCAAACATGAAAAAAGCGTCTTGATCGAAGTTACCGCGGCCCGGGCCGGCGTCGGACAAATGAAAGTTGATGCCGGACTGATCAATGACCCAGCCGCTTTGCAATCCTTTCAAAAAGCCCAGGCCAATTTAAGCGGCGCTTTAAGCCGGTTGCTGGCGGTAGCTGAAAATTACCCGACTTTGAAGGCCAATGAGAATTTCCTGGCTTTGCAAAGCCAGTTGGAAGGGACCGAGAACCGGATCACGGTTGAACGCAAGCGGTATAATGATATGGCCCAGGCCTACAACACCAGTATCAGACAATTTCCGGTTAACTTTATAGCTGAGATGTTTGGCTTTAAGGCCAAAGCTTATTTTGAAAGTGAACCGGCAGCTACTAAAGCGCCGGCGGTGAAGTTTTAAACAGTGGCAAAACAGTGGTAGAGTGGTAGAGTTTTTCAGGAGAAAACACTTGCTTAGAAAAGTATTATTTATTTTTGCTATAATTATATTTGCATCTCGAATTTGGGCGTTGGAAGTGCCGGATAAACCGGTCAGCAGGGTGAATGACTATGCCGGAATGTTTTCCAGCCAGACGGTACTGGATATGTCGCAATATTTGGGGGAGTATGAATCCCGGTCCGGTAACCAGATAGTTGTAGCTACGTTTCCTACTTTGACGGGAGATAGTTTGGAAGAATTTTCCATACGTCTTGCTGAAAAATGGAAAATTGGTCAAAAAGGCAAGGATAACGGCGTTATTGTACTACTCGTCAAAAATGAGCGGTTGGTAAGGATAGAAGTCGGGTATGGTTTAGAAGCCATATTAACCGACGCATTGTGTGCTCAGATCATTCAACGGAATATTGTGCCTCATTTCAAGCAAGGGGATTATGATACTGGCATCAAAGAAGCGGTTAGCGCTATCGTTAATACCCTTAGTGAAGAGCGAAGCGGTCAGGCGGCGAAACGTAAAACCCCAAAAGTTATTGAATTAATCTTCATCTTGATTATTATTGTTATTGTTACGGTTAGTAATTTAAGGAGAGGATCCTGGTTTTACTTTGGCGGTAGTGGGTACAGAGGGGGCGGCGGCTTTGGTGGCAGCGGTGGTTTTAGTGGCGGGGGAGGAAGTTTTGGCGGAGGAGGATCCAGCGGCGGCTGGTGATCAAGATTATGCGTAATCATAAACCTGGAAAATTCTTTACCCTAGAGGAAAAAGAAAGAATCGTAGCAGCGATAAAAGAAGCTGAACAGCAGACGAGCGGCGAAATCAGGGTCCAGCTGGAAATAAAGACCCCGGCCCCGGTATTAGAGCGGGCCAAGGAATTATTCTACCAGATCGGTATGGATAAGACCTCCGGCAAAACTGGTGTATTGATTTACCTGGCAACCCGGGAAAAACTTTTTGCCATTATAGGTGATGAAGGTATTAATAAGGTCGTACCTGCCAATTTTTGGGATGAGGTCCGGGATATAATGCAAGAACATTTCAGGAATGATAGATTTGCCGAAGGATTAGAAGAGGCCATTAAAAGAGTCGGGGAAAAACTGAAGGTTTATTTCCCCTATCAAGTTGATGATAAAAATGAATGTCCGGATGAGATTATTGGTAAAAGGATTTAATTAAAAGTATAGGAATTTCAATCCTATACTTGAGGAGTTTGGTAATTGGTGTAATCCCCCGATGTTGCAGCGGGGCAGAGCTTTTCGTAATCTGCGTAATCATTTTAGCGGAGCTAAAAATGGAACAACTTCCCCAACCAAAATTCAAATTGGAAATCCCCGGTTCTGATACAGTCGTAGATTACCGGATATATGGTGAATTTAAGAATCTCGGGACCTTTAATTATGAGTACATTATCAAAGACCGGGAGGGGTTGGCTAAAGCTGTCGGACAGGGTATTTATCCTCATGAATATGACTACAGCCAGGATTCCTACTATCAGGGATTAAAAAGCAAGGGCTGGCTAGAAGGCCGCGTCTGGGAGCATCTTTATACCGAGAATCCCCAGGCTGATTTTTTTGTCTGGGCTACCACCGACAATGTAGAGCCTGGCGTAAAGCAATTTTTTATTGCAGAAACTTTGCGTTACGCAGGATTGATCCCTCAGGCCGTGAAAGCTTTTTATGCTGCCTTAGTCCATTTTCCGCGCAGTATCTGCTGGTCTCAGGATAACCAGAGTTTTTTATGGTTCGTTGGCCAGGCGGCTATTGTGAAAATAAACCATTTATGCCGCCAGTACCCAGATCTCAGGGTCTGGTTGGCAGGAGCTGATTTTAATATCGGGGGGCATCGTGAATTTCCGCTGCGGAATATTGACCTGGACAAGGGAAAAATCGAAATAATTCCTGGTTTTTTTACTCATTGGGGTATGAACGAGCGTATCAAGGAAGAAAAAGACCCGAATTCAATGGAGATAAAAAAGACCGTAGGTACAGGGAAAGTACAGTTGCTGCAGTTTGCCAACCGGCACTGGCAAATGAGGGTTGAGGGTAAGCCGTTTTTTGTCAAAGGTCTTACCTATGCTCCGACTAAGATCGGGGAAACTCCTTTTCCGGAAACTTTAGCCAAGTTCCCCACAGCGGTGCCGAAAGCCAATTGGATGTGGCAGGATAGCAATAATAACGGGAAGATTGATGCTCCTTACGAAAGTTGGGTAGACAAGAACAGGAATCATGTCCAGGATATTGATGAGCCCGTGGTTGGAGATTTTAAACTTTTAAAGGATATGGGTTGTAATTGCCTCCGTTTTTATAATGAACCGGAACATAATAAATATAATTATGCCTATGTTAATAAGACCCTGCTGAGGGATCTGTATGTTAACTATGGTATAAGAGTAGCGCTGGGGGATTTCCTGGGCGCATATTGCATCGGTTCAGGAGCGGATCCGTCAAAAGGCACGGATTATACTGATCCCGCGCAATGCGCTAGGATGAAAAAAATCGTGGAAGATATGGTCCTCGACAATAAGAATGAATGTTATATATTACTGTGGATATTAGGTAATGAAAATAATATGCCGGAGATCAATAGTGTCAACTCGGTCCGCACCAATGCTTATGAGAATCCGGCGGCCTTTCTGAAATTCGTCAATGAGATCGCCCGGATGATCCACCAGCTTGATCCGAATCATCCTGTGGCTATCTGCAATAACGACGTGGTCCATCTTAATTACTTGCGGGAATT
>JACRDM010000066.1 GCA_016218565.1 Elusimicrobiota bacterium
ATTTTTACCTCATCCTTGTTCCCTTTGTTTACCTGTCCGATGATGATCGCATTTTTAAGCGCAGAACTGACCTGTGGTAGATCCTTTTCTGAAACGATCAAGACCAAACCGATACCCATATTGAAGGTGCGATACATTTCCCGGGGCGGTACTTTCCCTTTTTCCTGCAGCAGCATGAACACTGGAGGTATTTTCCAGTTGCCTTCCTGAATAGTTATCTGGCAATCAACTGGTAAAATCCGAGGGATATTATCCAGCAATCCTCCGCCGGTAATATGGGCAATACCTTTTATAGCGTTTGGCGTATAGCGTATAGCGTTTAGAATTTCTTTAACGTAGATCTTCGTTGAAGCGAAGAGTTCACGCTGATATTTTATCAGCTCATTGTTGCTGAATATTTTACGGATCAGGGAATAGCCATTAGAATGGGGCCCGCTGGAGGGCAGTCCCAGGACAATGTCCCCGGGCCTGATCCTGGATCCGTCTATCACCTTGTTCTTATCAACTACTCCTACCACAAAGCCAGCGAGATCATATTCGCCGGGAGGATAAAAACCCGGCATTTCCGCGGTCTCTCCGCCAATCAGCGCGCAATGAGCCTGCTTACAGCCTTCAGCTATCCCTTTTATGACCTGGGAAGCGATTTTTGTGTCTAATTTCCCGCAGGCAAAATAATCCAGAAAAAAGAGCGGTTCCGCCCCGCAGGTAATGAGGTCATTGACGCCCATCGCCACTAAATCAATCCCTACGGTATTATGTTTATGCAACAGGAAAGCTAATTTAAGTTTGGTGCCCACCCCATCAGTGGAAGAGACCAGCACCGGATGTCTATACTTTTTGAACTTACCGTCAAACAAGGCGCTAAAGCCGCCTATATCTGTGATCACCTCCGGCCTCTTGGTAGCTTTAGCCAAAGGCTTGATCAGCTCTACCAGTTTTTCACCTGCATCAATATTCACTCCTGCTTTACGATAATTCAAAATTACTCCTTCCTATACTTGATTACCCAGATTAAAAGTCAGATTATTCACCCGGTTAGATATAAAATTAGCTAACCGGAAATCAAGAGCTGGTAAGAGGCGTAATCAGTTCCAAGCGAAGCGAGGACTAACTTGCTCAGCATTCCAGACTCCCTATGATTTGTTTTATATTTTTATACTGGTTGCTGTTCAAATAATTTTGCAGTCCCCTGATGATATTTAAGGGTATTTTCGGGTCGACAAAATTTCCGACCCCTACGGCAACTGACGTAGCTCCGGTGATAATAAACTCCAAGGCATCATTCATATCCATGATGCCACCCATGCCGATGACCGGGATATTGACCGCTTTTTTAACCTCGTAAACTTTATAGAGAGCCAATGGTTTTATCGCCGGGCCGCAAAGTCCGGCAACAATATTGCTGAATATTGGTTTTTTAGTTTTAATATCTACCGCCAAGCCGTTAAAAGTGTTAACTACGGCGATAGCTTCCGCTCCGGCTTTTTCACAGGCTTTAGCGATGATGCCTATATCAGTGATGTTCGGGGTCAACTTGGCGATCACTGGCTTTCGGCTCAAGCGTTTTACTTTTCTGACGATCTCGTAACTTAAGTCTTTATCTTGGGCGAATAATCCTTTTTTCGTATGCTGGACATTGGGACAGGAAATATTTACTTCCAAAGCGTCAAAGGTTTCTTTTTTCAGGGCTTGCGCCAGCTGGCAATATTCAACCACACTTTCACCGGTGATACTGACGATGATCCGGGTATCGTATTTTTGCAGGTATGGCAGCTTTTCATCGACAAAAGTTGCCAGCCCGACATTTTGCAGTCCGATAGAGTTCAGCAGCCCGCCCTGGGTTTCCCAGAGCCGCGGCTGAGGATTGCCCAATCTTGGTTTTAGGGTTATGCTTTTCGTAACGATAGCCCCCAGCTTGTTTAAGTCGATAAGCTGGGCATATTCCTCGCCATAACCAAATGTGCCGCTGGCTACCATCACTGGATTTTTTAATAGCAATGACCCTATTCTTACGCTCAGTCCGTCCACTATAAGATTACCTCGCTGGCTTTAAATACCGGACCTTCCTTGCACACTCTTAGATATTCATTCTTAGCGCCCTTGACCACGCAACCCAGGCAAGCGCCTACACCGCAACCCAGATGCTCTTCCAATGATATTTCGCAGGGAATGCGGAAATGCCGGCATAAGCGTACCAGTTCACGTAACATTGGCCGCGGCCCGCAGGCATAGACCATGGAAGGATGCGTGCTGAAGATAGCTACTATTTCCCTGAATAGTTCCGTTACCAGCCCGTGGAAACCCACGCTGCCGTCAGCAGTGGCCGCCTTTACCGCGCAGCCGATTTTCTCCAGGGCTGTAAAACACAAGAGATCTTCTTTGCTTTTGGCTCCAATGAGCACCGTGGGCACGCTGTTAAATTTTGTTTTTAAGGCCGCGGCCAGAAATACCAGGGAGGCTATTCCGGTACCTCCGCCGACCAACAAGGCTTTACCTGCGGTAAGAGTATAGCCGTTTCCCAAAGGGCCGATCACATCGAGCTTTTCCTGTTCTTTGACCTGGGCCAGTTTATCGGTTCCACGCCCTACAACTTTATAGATTATTTCCAATTTATCATCTTTAGCCAGGTAGATACTTAAGGGACGGCGCAGAAGCAAGTCCTGACCTTTATCTACGCGGATGTTGATAAATTGACCGGGTTTAGCCTGGGCGGCTATACTTTTGTTTTGCAGGACTAATTTGAAAAAGTTGCCGCAGATCAAAGAATTAGCCAGAACCCGGCATTTAGCCTGTAACAAGTTTGCCCTCCGCCAGGCGTATCCTGCCGCCGACAATAGTATAGACGGCAAAACCTTTCAGCGTATAGCCGATAAATGGGGAATTTTTACTTTGGCTTTCAAACGATTCGATTTTCCGGCTGGCTTTTACATCGATAATTGTAATATCAGCATCAGCTCCCGGAGACAGGGTTCCTTTGTTCAGGCCTAATATCCGGGCCGGATGAACAGTCAGTTTTTTAACCGCTTCCCGCAAGGTTAGTATTTTTTTATCTACCAGCTCGGTGATTATCAGCGGCAGCATAGTTTCCAGGCCGATGATGCCAAAAGGAGCTAATTCATATTCCTGGTTTTTTTCATCTTCTAAGTGTGGCGCATGATCGCTGGCAATACAGTCTATGGTCCCGTCCTGCAGTCCATGCTTGATGGCCATCATATCTTTTTTGGTACGCAGCGGCGGATTCATTTTAGTATTAGTATTATAGGTTTTGACCGCTTCCTCGGTCAGGGTGAAATAATGCGGCGCTGTTTCAGCCGTAATCTTAAGGTTAATACGTTTGGCGCGCCTGATCATACCGACACTGCCGGCGGTAGAAACATGGGCCAGGTGCAGATGTCCGCCAGTCATCTCAGCCAATTGTATGTCCCGGGCGACAATTATCTCTTCCGCTTGCCGCGGAATTCCGCGCAGGCCCAGGATTGTGGAAACATAGCCCTCGTTAATCAGGCCTTCGGCAGAAAGATTTTTATCTTCACAATGGGCGATGACCGGCAGTTTGAACATTTTTGAATATTCCAGGGCCCGGCGCATGATCAGAGAATTATTTACTGTTTCTCCGTCATCTGAAATGCCGACTACGCCAGCCCTCTTTAATTCGCCGATCGGAGACAATTCTTCTCCCATCAAGCCTTTAGTTATGGCCCCAATAGGGTAAACATTAACCCAGCCTTCTTTTTGGGCCTTGGACAGGATCAGTTCAATTTGCGCCTGGTTATCAGTGACTGGTTGGGTGTTGGGCATGCAGCAGACGCTGGTAAATCCGCCTTGGCAGGCAGCCCGGGTGCCGCTAGCGATAGTTTCCTCATCTTCCCTCCCCGGCTCACGCAGATGGGTATGCATATCGATCAAGCCTGGGGTGACTACTTTGCCCCGGGCATCGATAGTCTTGACCTTAGGCTTATTGATTTTAATATCCGCGCCTACTTTTTTGATCAGGCCTTCTTCAATATAAATATCTTTTGGCGCATCAATACGGTTGGCCGGATCTATTACTCTGCCGCCTTTGATCAGAATACGCATTTATTCACCTGGTTAGACCTCTAAAGACTACCGGTCAAAGAGTTAAAGTTGATAATATTTCAAATTGGAGGTTTAACCGGGTTCACCCCAACATTTTCCGCACCGCCAGCTAACAGGTATAGCACTGCCATCCTGACGGCAATGCCATTAGTTACCTGCGCGGTGATAACTGAGAAACTGCTGTCCGCTACTTCGCTGGATATCTCGATACCCCGGTTCATCGGTCCCGGGTGCATTACGATCACGTCTTTTTTGCATTTTTTCAGGCGGTCCATATCAACTCCATATAGTTCGCTGTATTCCCGGAGCGACGGAAACAGATGTTGTTTCTGGCGTTCGCGCTGTACCCGGAGCACATAGATCACATCGGCATTAGGCAGGACGTCATCAAGCTTATAGGATACTTTTACTTTCAGGTTCTCGATATGAGGCGGAATGAGCGTGACCGGACCGACGACAGTTACTTTTGCTCCCATTTTGGTCAAAGCCCAAATATTGGAACGAGCCACCCGGGAGTGCAGGATATCCCCGACAATAACCACATTCTGGTTTTCTATTTTCCCTTTTTTATCCTGGATCGTGAACAAGTCAAGTAAGGCTTGCGTGGGGTGCTCATGCATCCCGTCCCCGGCGTTAATAATACTGGCCTTTATGGTCTGCGCCAGCAAGTGTGGCGCTCCGGCCATGCTATGGCGGATGACCACAAAATCTGCTTTCATGGCTTCGATGGTCTTGGCTGTGTCGATCAGGCTTTCGCCTTTGACGATGCTGGAGGTGTTCACGGAGATGTTAAGCACATCGGCGCTTAATCTTTTTTCAGCTAATTCAAAAGAGGTTCTGGTTCGGGTGGATGGTTCATAGAAAAGGTTGACTACGGTTTTACCGCGTAACGTGGGTACTTTCTTAACCGAACGGGTAAAGATCTCCTTAAAAGGAACTGCCGTATCCAGAATTAATTTGATCTCCTCCGGAGTAAGCGATTCAATGCCGAGCAGGTTTCTAGCTCTTAGTTTCACCCCGTTAGACCTCCGATATTCGTTGTGCGTCATGCGTTTTGCGTTTGGAATGCGCCTCCCGCACGGCGCGTTACGCTTTTACGTTTTAAACACTCACCTGTTCATTTAATGTCACTTGGTCCTGCTGGTCTATTTCCTTGAAATTAACACTGATCATTTCTGCTTTTGCGGTTTTAAATATTTTGCCGACAAAATCAGCTTGTATCGGCAGTTCCCGGTGCCCACGGTCAACCAATATTGCCAGCTGGATACTTTTTGGCCGGCCAAAGTCAATGATCTCGTCTAAAGCCGCCCGGATAGTGCGGCCGGTGAATAAGACATCGTCTACCAGGATAATATTCTTGTCTTCAATATGGAACGGTATCCGGGTTTCCTTGACCAGCGGCATTTCCGACAAGCTGGTGAAATCGTCCCGGTAAAGAGTGATGTCCAGGATACCGAGCGGGATAACCTTAGGGGATACTTTTTTAATCTCCGCCGCCAGGCGTTCGGCCAGAAAAACCCCCCTGGTCCTGATGCCGATAATTACCAGATCTTTAGCGCCATGGTTCCGTTCGATGATTTCTCCTGCCAGTCGTTTGACAGTAATAGCTATTTCATTCTTGTTCATGATTACTTTTTTGGTTTTATATAAGTTGGTCATTTCTTGCTCCCGGAAGCCAAATTTTGTTTAAATACTTTCAATTTACTTTTGAGAACTGTTTCAGTCCCGGCCAGAATCTGACAGGCCAGGATAGCCGCGTTTTTAGCCCCATTGATCGCTACCGTAGCTACCGGGACACCATTGGGCATCTGTAGGATGGACAAGAGCGAATCAAGGCCTGCCAAGTCTTTAGTCTTGATTGGTACTCCTATAACCGGCAGTGTAGTATAGGCCGCAATTACGCCAGGCAAATGCGCTGCTTTGCCGGCTCCGGCTATAATAACACCAAACCCTTTCTTTTCCGCGGTGCTGGCAAACTGCGCCACAGACTTTGGAGAGCGGTGAGCAGACCTGATTTTGAGTTCATATGGAATGCTGAAATCAGTCAATATCTTGACTGCTTCGTTCATTATTTCTAAATCAGATTCACTGCCCATAACTATGGCTACTTTGCTTTTCATAAAACCTCACGGGTATTAATCAGTTGATAAGAGTGATAAGTTGATACGTTGATAAGGGAAACAAAGTGAGTAGCCTTTACTTATCAACTTATAATTCTTAGCAACGGTTTTTATTCCCACTGTTTTCAAAGCCCTTTCCGTCCGATGTCTTTTCTCCACTGCGCTCCCTCAAACTGGATCAAGGGCACCGCTTCATAAGAACGGGCTAGCGCTTCTTTCAGCGTAGTGCCGGTGGCGGTTACTCCGAAAACCCGGCCGCCGGAGGTAATTATTTTGGCCCGGTCATATTCGGTAAGACCCTGGTCCGTTTCCTTTTGCGGAAAAGTTGTCCCCGCGTGAAAGATGAAAGTTTCCGGCAAATTTATTGTTTTCTCCAATCCGGTAACCAGTTTGCCTTTGTGGAATCCTCCCGGATAACCAGCGCTGGCTATGACTACAGAAACACAGTATTTGTTTTCCCATTCTATTTTTATATCTTTTAACTTGCCCAGATTTATATATTCGATGATCTTAAACAAGTCTGTTTTTAACAGCGGCAGGATGGCCTGCGTTTCAGGATCTCCAAATCTAACATTGTATTCTAACACAAAGGGGTCATCATTGACAATCATTATTCCTACATAAAGGACCCCGCGATATAATATTTTTTCCTGTTTTAAGCCAGCCAGCGTAGGTTGTAAGGTTTTTTCTTTTATCTTTTGCATTAATTCAGGATTGATCTTTGGGACCGGCGCGTAACATCCCATGCCTCCGGTATTCGGCCCCTGGTCGTCATCATAGATCCTTTTGTGATCTTGCACCGTGACCATTGGCTCTATAGTTTCACCGTCGGTAAAACAAAGTATCGAAGCTTCTTCGCCAGTCATGAATTCTTCGATGACGATCTTATCCCCGGCGGTACCGAACATTTTTTTCAGCATTATCACGTCAATGGCTTTTTCCGCTTCGGCTAAGGTATGGCAGATCAGCACGCCTTTACCGGCCGCCAGGCCATCCGCTTTGATGACTAGGGGATAGCCCTCTTTTACCTGGCCATTGCCAAATTTTGGGTTTTTAATAAAATCCATGGCGGCTTTAGGTAAATTAAATATTTCGAATCTGGCGGTAGGAATATTTTGCTTTTTCATGAAAGTTTTGGCAAAGGCTTTGCTGCCTTCCAACTGGGCCGCTATCTTGTTCGGGCCGAAGACCTGATAATTCTTTTTTTCAAAATAATCGGTAACTCCCTTGATGAGAATAGCTTCCGGCCCAACTATGATCAACCCGATGTTATTATTCCGACAGTATTTATCAATAAATGGAAAATCATCAACTGGCTTATCCAGACATTTAGCTAACTGGGCGATGCCTGCGTTTCCAGGAATACAGTACACCTCGGTTACGGCCGGGCTTTGCTTTAATTTCCAGATTAGGGCGTGCTCTCTTCCTCCGCCGCCCAGCACGAGAATGTTCATAAAACCTCCGAAATCAAATATCAAAAACACATATTATAATTAAAATATAAAATACCATAATTTTATTTTATATTTTCGATATTAAATATTTCACTTAATCGGATATTCGTCATTAAAACAGGCACAGCAAAATTTAGCTGAAGCTATCTTAGTCGCTTTCAGGAGGCCTTCCCGGCTCAGGTAATGCAAACTTTCAACTCCCAGATATTCTTTTATCTGTTTAACGGTGTGGGAACTGGCAATTAATTCTTTCTTAGTCGGCGTATCTATGCCGTAAAAACAAGGGCCGATGATTGGCGGAGAACTGATACAAAGATGGACCTGCCTGGCTCCGGCTTCATACAGCATCTTCACTAATTTTTTTGAAGTAGTTCCCCGTACAATTGAATCGTCAATAACAATAACTTTCTTGTTCTTAAGGACTTCTCGTACCGGGTTATACTTAATCTTGGCGCCAAAATCCCGTATTTGCTGGTCTGGTTCAATGAAGGTGCGGCCGATATAGTGATTGCGGATCAAACCGGTTTCAAATGGAATACCTGATTGTTCGGCGTAACCTACAGCAGCGCTGTTGGCGCTATCAGGAACTGGAATGACCAAGTCGGCTTTGATTTTAGTCTCCAGGGCCAGTTGTTTGCCATATTCTCGCCGGATCATATGGACGTTGCGCCCGAAGATATAACTGTCAGGGCGGCTGAAATAAATAAATTCGAAGATGCACATGGCTGACTTATTCTGAGTAGCAAACTTAATACTTTTCAGCCCTTTTTCATTAATAATGAGCAGCTCTCCAGGTTCAATATCACGGATATATTTTGCGTTAATCAAATCCAAAGCACAAGTTTCACTGGCAATGACATAAGCCTCTCCTAATTTGCCCAGGCACAGCGGCCTGACTCCATAGGGGTCGCGGACAGCGATCATGGTGTCAGGTGTGCTGAGCAAAAGAGAATAGGCTCCTTTTATCTGACGCAGTGATTTAATAATAGCATCTTCCAGTGGTATACCATTGGCTTTGGCGATTAGATGCAATATGACTTCCGTATCGCTCGTGCTTTGGAAGATCGACCCTTCTTTTTCCAGTTGTTCCCTAAGCATATCAGTATTGATCAGATTACCATTGTGCGCGATAGCGAGTTGGCCTTTGGCATACTTTATTAAGAGCGGCTGGACATTTTTGAGATAACTCAGGCCAGTGGTAGAATAACGATTATGTCCAATAGCCAGGTAGCCTGGCAATTTATCCAGGTTATCGCGATTAAAAATATCTGCTACCAGCCCCATCCCCAAATAGGAATACATGCGGCGGCCGTCGCTGGTAACGATACCAGCTGACTCTTGGCCCCGGTGCTGTAGGGCATACAATCCCAAATAGGCCAAGCGAGCCGCTTCAAGATGTCCGAATACACCAAACACCCCGCATTTTTCATTGAGTTTGTTAAACATTAAAATTCCTTTTTTCAACTAATGACATTGGGTTGAGGAGGCTGAGGCGCTTGAGGCGACTGATTACCTAAGTATTGACTTTTCCCAAATGCCAATATGGCCATAAAAATAAAAGGCAGAAAATACAATCCCACGCCAAAAGCCCCGCTTTTCCCAAATTTACGCGCAAGGTATATATCCACTAATAATAAAGTAATTAATACAATTGCATTAATTGCTACCTGAATTGCAGAATTAATAAACGATTGTATTGGGCCTGCTGGTATTAGGAAGGATATTAGTAAGCATATAAGATTATACGCTATAATAGTAATAACTAAATTTTTAAACCACTTTGGTTTTCCGGCAATTTTAAAACACACATAAATATTATAAATAGGAATAAGTCCATACCACCAACGCTGTCCAGCCTTCTTAAAAACAATACCTAAAGAAATAGTACTTAAAATTGCCGCTAAAATAAGCGGGATAGCTAACATTACTATCAATGCAAACAATCCTGCGAATAAAACTGCCTTTTTCCTATTTAGCATATTGCTGTTTAATGGTATATTGGTTATAGTGTTTACTGTGCCGGAAGAAACATTCATGCCGGTGGCTGTGTCTATCGGCACAACGACAGGACTTGCCACTGGCATATTGTCAGAAACATTTGGGTCAGGTTCTATTGGCGCTTTTGGCAGCGGTTTGGCCGCGACTGGAGTCTTGGCTGTTTTTTTTGCCGGTGGAAGTGAAGCTGTCCTTTGTATTTTTTTTGTTTTTAATACAGAGTTCGGCGCTGGTTGGGCGGGAGTGGTTATTTTATTCGCTTTATTTTCAGAAGTTTACGGGGAGCTAAGCTGAGTCTGATCTTGCTCAGGAACAACGGCGCTTTGCGGTTTTTCTTTTTCAATTGAAGCAATCTCCTCTCGGGAAAAGCTCATCACGCCGTATTTCATACTCACCTTGATCTCATCCGAGGTTTGTTCAAAAACAGTTCCTTCAACGCTGTTGCCATTTTTTAAATGTATTATATCCGCATAAACTATTGCCCCTGGCAGGAGTATCATTAACATCAATCCTATCAACAGATAAGCTCGGCCAAACGGCCAATTCATAAAATTATTGCCGCGGTTCATTTTCATGGACAACCTCCATTGTTAATTTTTTTTCTTTCTTTTCACCACAATATAATATACCATAAAGCCAATAAAACTTCCTAAAATAATTACCAATAACCAGATAATCTTTTCAGTTTCAGTCGGGAAATCTCTTTTGATGCAATCAATAAGCAGCCATAACCAAAAAGGAATAGCTAAAAGTGGAAAGAGTAAACTGGTAAGTAACCATAACCACTTTCCAAATAAGCGGGGAAATTCTAAGTCAAATTCTAACGAATGGAAATTTGTATCAGCTATAAACCAATTACCATCAATTTTTTCCAAAATAAAATATACCGAATTCGTGGTTTTTTTATTGCTTTTCTCGGTAGCCTGACAGTTCGTCGCAAACTTTATTTCCTGCCCCGGCGCTATTATTTCTAGCGCGCTTTCTAACGGCGGTACTGGAAGAGTTATACTATATTGAATATCATGAGACTGCATATTTATTTCTTTCATCTGCTGTACAATCTCATTACGCTTACTTTGCAGCATATGCGGTGAAAGGTATTGTTCCAATGCCGGCAGATTTTTCTCCCGTAATGATTTGTTCAGTTGTTCAAGAAGGTTATAAATTGCCTGCTTATCAGAAGGATCAAGGGTAGCTTCTTGTGCAAAAAGTTTACAGGTATTAACCAGGCAAAGATACATACTAGTTATAAGCAAAATATCTCGTATTTTATTTAGCCGATGTCTATATAGCATTATTTCTCCTTATTTTCACATACTCCATCGCGTTCCTGAATATCTGCAACCCATCACCTTCTTCAGGCAAATTCTTCCTGGTCCAGTGCGACCTAACATTACCAGTTTACATAATTATCTCTTTACCCTTTTCGACTTTTCACTTGTTTCGAAAACTATTTGACAAATTCCTTCTGGAACTTGTTGATTTTTAGCAGCTCCTATTTACTTATACGTTTTTTGACTGCATCCCAGATTTCCATAAGTCCAAGACGTTCTGCCCAGTGGGATAGATACTTCCAATCAATAGATTTTCCACTAATCAGCAGAATCGCGGTAATATCGCGAAGATGTTTTTCTGATCCACCGGCTTGATAATATTCCATTTTTTTGATAATCACATCTTCTGGCGCGGCAAAATTAGCTTGATATGATTCGGCAGGTTGTATTCGCCGTATTCGGCTAAAACGGCTCTCATCGAATGCCGTATCATGTCTGATCATTACATCCACTTTAAGACCTGAGGCGGGATGAATAATGTTGAATTGCCGTTTATCGCGTATTGCTTCTTTAATCATATCGGCATCTAGATAGAATTCTTCGACCGGAAAAGCGGCCAGCAAATCAGGTATATGCTGCTCTTTAATTGCCGCAACGATATCAATATCATTGGTAAACCGTGGTTCTCCATAAGCCATCGCTGCTACTGATCCTGTTACCAGATAAGGTATTTTCAGCCGTTCAAATATCTCCACTACTTTATGCAGTAAATCAAATGGTACCATGGGACATCCTTTTGATTATCTCACGCTGCAGTTCTTCCTCACTCCATTGTGGATGCGTGTGACGAAGATGTGAGGCCAGCATATTGCGCGCAGAAATCCATAAACCGAAACCAATAGCGATTCTTTCCGCGGGAGTCTTACGCCGCAGAATATCAACCATGGTTGAATCCATAACTTCTATCTGTCCTTTATCTAATCTTAAACTGTTTATCATTCTATTTACCTTGTTTCCTTCACATATTTTATCGCATTCCTGAATATCTGCAGGCCGTCACCTTCTTCAGGCAAATTCTTCCTGGTCCAATGTGGATGATTATACTTAGTCACGTGCCGTTCCGGGTGCGGCATCAGGCCAAAAACATTTCCTGCCGGATTACAGATACCGGCAATGTTTTCGATAGAACCATTGGGATTAGCAGGATAGCCGGCCAGCTTGCCTTTTTCATCAACATATTGCAGCACTATCTGACCATTCTTTTTAAGCTGCTCCAGCACGCGCTGGTTCTTAGGGATAAACTTCCCTTCCCCATGCGCCACTGGCAAATATATAATATTTTTTATCCCTTTCGTCCATAAACAATTTGATATTTGAGATTTGATATTTGATATCTTAAGATACACCCAACGGTCTTCGAACTTAGCCGAATCATTAAAACTTAAGGTAGCCTGCAGTTCCTGATCTATAGTTTCAAATCCCGGCAGTAATCCGGATTTAACTAATACCTGAAAACCGTTGCAAATACCGATCACCGGCTTCCCGCTGCCAGAAAATTCTCGTATCTGTTCAAATAACTTGTAGCGCAACTCATTAGCCAGGACTTTGCCACTGGCAATGTCATCACCGTAAGAAAATCCGCCGGGGATAGCCAGGATGTCGTAGTTGGATAATTTATCTTCTCCAGAAATAAAGTGATTGATATGGACACGGCAAGGACTGCCGCCAGCTAACGCAAAAGCTCTGGCTGTCTCCAGATCGCAATTCGTCCCCGCAGTTCTTAAAATCAATACTTTTGGTTTGATCATTTAATTATAATGCCTTTTTAGTAGGAAATGAAATTAAATTTCTTTGATTGCTCAATTTTCCATCAAGAAAATCATAAATGCATATTTCATTAATGGTAGCTATTAATATTTATTCTCATAATCTTTATCGTATTGTCTACAACACTTCTTTTCACATACAAAATCTGTCCATTAGACGTCCAGATTACGTCGCGTAAATAATTATATTCTATTTTATCGATTTTAAATAGCAGACAAAAAATGGCTATCCCTCCGACTAACATTATGCCAACTGATATTAACAACTGTTTACGTGATATAAAATTAAGTTTCATATTTTTACCACCGTAATGTCTTCTGCCAAGCTTCTTTAAGCGCGGAAATAGTACTACTTTTAGTTATAATATTCGGTAACGCGTTGCGGAACCTAAGCCAATTCGTTCAATCTTCTTTAATTTTAACAATTTTCCTAATGATTGATTTACAGTCGGCCGCATTACTTTAGTCATTCTAGATATTTCTCTCGGAGAAGCTTGTTTGACCGATACCAGATATTTCCAAACCAATAACTGTTTAGGCGAAAATACTTTTTCAACATTTTCCTTTTGAAGTAATTCAATAGCCATAACCGCCTGTTTCTCAATTATGTTTAGAAAAAATATCAACCACGGTGTAATATCAGGCTTGGATGAGCGCATCGTCTTTTGACTTTTAAGCAAAGCCAGATAATAATTATTTTTATCATCTTCAACGAGCTTTTCATGAGACACATAAGGAATATATTCATAACCGTTCTTAAGCAAAAGAAGATTGGTCAAAATCCGCGAAAGCCGACCGTTTCCATCCTCGAAGGGATGAATTAGCAAAAACTCTACAAGAAAATCAGCTATAATCAAGAGCGGAGGAAAGGTTCTTTTCCGGAATTCATCCTGAACCGCTTCCACTAATTCTCTCATTTCCTTACTGGTTAGCCAAGCCGGGGTAGTATCAAAAAGTAGGCCGACTGATTTACCGTTTCTATCTATAAGGTGTACTTTATTTTCATGTTTCTTATATTCACCGCGATGTTGTTCGTCTTTGTTCACATATTTTAATAGTTCTTTATGAAAATGCTTGATGGCGCTCTCTGAGAAGGAAATTGTCCTCCAAGCTTCAAAAACATTTTGTAAAAGTTCATAGTAACCTTTCACCTCTTGCCTATCCCGATCAGCAAATTTTTGGATAGAGAGTCCGTTCATTACCTTTTCAACGTCTTCATCTGACAAATTTGCCCCTTCAATACGAGTGGAAGCACCAGTTGAAGTAACCAAAACGGACTTTTTTAAACGTTCCAGAATCTGGGGATTCAGTTTTGCGCCGGAAATCCATTGGCCTTTCAACCCTTCAATTTGAATGATTTTCGACCAAATTTCTGGAGACAGCTTATCAATTCTTTTGACAAAAGACATGTGTGGTCAACCTCTCATAATCAATGATATAAGATTATATAAGATTATATAAGATAAACCCTATCCTGTCAAGTATTGATCCTTGTTGTCCGCCGCTGATTACCATCTCAACGTCTTCTGCCAGACTTCTTTAAGCGCGGAAATAGTTTCTTTGATAATCACTTTTCCGTTTAGGCCTTTGACCATATCGGAATTATCATCTTTCATCGTGAAATTGATATTATCTGCGCTCTGTTTGGTTAGCGCGCCACCTATTGAAGTCTTCCATAGGTTCGTTATTCTTCATATGCTCATTTGCTTCTTTTAACCAGGCGGCATAGCTCTCATCAAAATTCTTGCCTTTGCTCGCTTCTTCAATCCATCTAATATAATTTTCTATCTTATGTCTTTCATCTGTTCCTGTTTCTTTTTCAAGGATTTCCTTTAAAACAGGAATAGCCTTTATATTTTTCATTTCACTAAATGCCAATACTATGTACTGAATAACTACTTTTTCTTTCTCTGTTTTTAAATGTTCTATTAATAAATCTACACCTTCCTCGGTATTAATTATTTTTAATGAATAAACTGCGTTTATTCTGACATATTTATCAGGATCATTTAAATACCTTGTTAAAGTATGTATAATTTCTTCATCAGGGCAATCTATGTACAATTTCCCCAGGTTACCACTAACAGCTCTCTTTACGGAAACATTCGGTGAATGCGCCATTTCTAAAAGAGCCTCTACGGCACCAGGTTTTTTTGTTGCCACTAATAGACTCATTACCGCTGAGTCGCTTTGAACCTCTAAAGATTTAAATTTCTCCAATAATATCGGAAAGATTTCAGGATTAGTTAATGCTCCTTGTTTTTTTAGCGATTTACCTATCCACATAATGATATTAGGGTCATTTTGATCTCTTAAACCTTGTATCAAAGTATCAACACTCTTTTCATTGTCTATATCGCCTAATTGCATAGCTCCCATTGCTGCGCTAAATTGATTGGTAGATTCAAGCTTTACTCCGAGTCTGTCAATATTTTGTACACTATCATAAGTTGCTGGGTCATTAATATCTATCCTGGTTCGTAGCTCGTCTATTGATTCTTTTTTATGATTTTTCCACCACATTTTCCAGGCATAATTATCATCTCCGAAATTTTTCCCGGTGATTTTTTGTAGCGCAGTTAAATAATTGGGAGTTCTTTCATGATAAAACCAATACTCCCAGTCTCTATCATTGGTTTTATTGATCTTATTAAAATTAAGCTTGCTCTCCATGTTTATAATCTTTATCAATGGGGCAATTGAGGGCTTCCCAATTTTAACCAAAGCAGCGCATTGTTCATCATAAATATACCGAGCCATTGGGCCATATTTTTCCATATTGATAATCAATAAATTAGGTATTAAATTATTATTTGCATAACCCATAATGGATGTGGTAGTTCTTCGCACATTGAGATCATCAGAAAACAAATCTTTTGACAATATGATCGAACCAATAAAAGGATAAGATAGCCAGGAAAATACTAATAGGCAAAAACCAGTGTGGAGAAATCTAGAAAAAGGATATGTAACTGAATATCTTCTTCTTAAGAAGCCAAACAATATTGGCACTATTAGTATCCCATAATACATTCCCAAAAGTCCTATAGGTTGATATAAATAGGCATCTACCCGGGCTATTGTTAATATTATAATAAAAATTCCAAAGCAAAACAAAGGAGCGCTTACACCGAGTAACAAGTTATTAATATTAAACTTTCGATCTTTGTGATAACACATTCCTATTTTATATCCAACCAAACCTAATAATATAAAGGGGATTATTAAATCAAATAATACGAAGTATCCCGTATTTGCTTTCCAGAAAAATACCTCTGGAATTTTACTCGAAAAAGCTGTTACTAATGTCATCCAAGCAATTATATATAAATGTGTTAGTGCTGCCCATAATATAGATTGATTTAGTTTGAGATAATATTTATAGATAAAGAATAAGATAGGAATAATAATTGGGAAAAATAAAAATGTCGAAAACCCCACTATAATTTCAATCGGGACACCACTCGCCCATAGGTTTTTGGGAAAGATGCATAATGTTAACACAAATGCAACCACCCAATATTTTTCTACTTTGTTTTTTACCATTTAATACACCCTTACCATCTTAATGTCCTCTGCCAGGCTTCTTTAAGCGTATCAATACCTTCCTTTATAATGATCGTGTTCTTTAATCCTTTAACTATAAATTTATTATCAGGCCGGATCTTGCCGATTACGCAAAAACTTGCCCCCAGCATAGCTTTTTCAAAAGCTTTGGCTTTTTTCGGCTCTATTTCTACTATAAACCGAGAATTGCTTTCACTAAATAATATAACGTCTTCTTTTTTATCTTTTCCTTTAAGTTGCCAGCTGCCAGCTGCCAGCTGTAATTCCATCCCCAACCCGCCGGCAAAGGCCATTTCTGCTGCTGCCACGGCTAATCCACCTTCGCTAAGATCATGACAAGAACGCACCAATCCTTTTTGTATGGCTCGAGATAGAGATAACATCAGTTTCTTTGCTTTGACAAAATCTACTTCAGGCACATTATTACCAAGATATCCGGCCAAAGCATAATATTGGGAACCACCAAGCTCATTAAAGGTGTCGCCAAGTAAATATATCAAATTGCCGCTCTTCTTTACATCCATAGTAATGCAATTTCGCACATCATCCAGCACTGAAATAGCTGAAATGAGCATGGTCGGGGCAATGGATATGGATTTCCCTTTTAGCGAGTATTCATTATTCAGGCTGTCTTTTCCGCTGATGAATGGCGTAGCATAAGACATGGCGGCATCATAGCAAGCCTTGGCTGCCCTGACAATCCCGCCTAATTGTTCTTCTTTATTCGGGTTGCCCCAGCAAAAATTATCCAGTAGAGCCGTCTTTTGCAGGTTGCCGCCGAAAGATGTGATGTTGCGTAGAGCTTCGTCTATCGCGCTGGCGGTCATCCAGTAAGGATCAATCAAGCCATATCTGGGATTAATGCCATTAGCTACGGCAAATCCTTTCCAGGAATTCAGGTCCGGCCTGTTTACAGCCGCGTCACTTGGGCCATCATTGGCTAGGCCGGTAAGAGGCTTGATAATACTGCCTCCCTGTACTTCATGGTCATATTGTCTGATGATCCATTCTTTGCTGGCCACTGTCGGCAGGGCAAGGATCTTTTTTAAAGTCTTTCCGATATCCTTGCTGTTGATTGTTGATTGTTGATTGTTGATAGAAGGTTCTTTATATTTGGTTTCATTCCAAATTGCTTTACGTGTATATTTTGGAACGCCATCGTGTAAAAACTTCATATCCAGGTCTGCTACTTTGTCCTGGCCATAAAACAGCTCCAGTGTATGATTATCAGTAAATTCACCGATGACTGTGGCTTCTACGTTTTCGCTAGAAAATATTTTTAAAATCGCGTCCTTGTTCGCCGGGGGCACGGCCAGTACCATTCTTTCCTGCGACTCACTGACCCAGATCTCCCAGGTCATCAGCCCCTGATATTTTAATGGCGCCTTATCCAGATATACTCTGGCGCCGCATTCTTCGCCCAGTTCTCCCACAGCTGAAGAGAAACCGCCGGCCCCGCAATCAGTCACTGCATTATACAATCCGGCATCGCGAGACTGCAATAAAGTGCCGGTTACTTTCTTTTCAATGATCGGATTGCCGATTTGTACAGCGGATATTTCCGTGTCCTTATCTAACTCTATGGAAGAAAAAGTTGCTCCATGGAGGCCATCTCGGCCGGTTCGTCCTCCTACTGCCAATATCAGGTCCCCTGGATAAACTTTTTTACTAATATGTTTTTTTGGCATAATACCGATGGTGCCGCAAAACACCAATGGATTATAAATAAAACTTTCATGAAAAACTACCGCTCCGTTAGCAGTTGGAATACCCATCCGATTGCCATAATCACGCACACCTGCTACTACACCCTTGGCAATTCTCTTAGGATGTAAAATATGCTTGCTTAGTTTGCTAAAGGGAGTATCCGGCGGGCCAAAACAAAAGACATCAGTGTTCAAAACTGGTTTAGCGCCAAGTCCTACCCCCAGGATATCACGGATAACCCCGCCGATGCCTGTACCTGCTCCGCCATATGGCTCCAATGCTGAAGGATGATTATGGGTCTCTACTTTGAAGGCCAGAGCATTGTCCTTATCAAATTCAATAACCCCGGCATTATCTTTAAAAACAGAAAGGCACCATGGCAGGTTCAATTCCTTAGTTGCCCTCATCACAGTCTGCTTTAATAAATTATCTATTATTTCTGTCCGCTGTTTGCTGTCAGCTGTCCGCTCAGTATACTCTATCACTCCCCGCAGGGTTTTATGCTTGCAATGTTCGCTCCAGGTTTGGGCCAGGGTTTCCAGTTCCACATCAGTAGGATTACGCTGTAGTTTCCTGAAATAATCCTGGATAGTTTTCATTTCCTGAATATTCAAAGCTAATAGATTAGCCGCAGAAATGGTTAGCAGTTCACCATCAGTTTTATTCAATAGTTCGATAGTTTTAACTTCATTAGGCATGTTTTTTCGCTGTCCCAATAAAATAGTCTTGAACAATATTATTAGCCAGTAATTTAGACGCGATACTCTTTACTTCCTTCGTTTGCAGTTTGCCGTAAAGAATATACTTCGCGCCGGTGTGCACAGTGATGCGCTCCGCCTGAAAGCCAAGATCCTTGATGCCGGTAATTACTGTGTCTGATACGGCATCAGTCACCCCTTTTTTAAACCATACTTCTATCACGAAATGCTTTTCACTGGCTGCAGCGTCAATACTTTTGTTGATGACATATTCCTGCGTGATGGGGTCAATAAGCAATTTATCGCAAATATCTTCGATTTGGGCAAAATTTAAGTCGGCGTCTATTTTATAAATCTGCACCGACTTAATTTTAGAAACCAATTTAATACCCAGGTCGTGAATATCTTTATTGATACTCTCACCCAGGGCATCCAGGATGTTATCCTTATACCCTACTTCTATGACATATTGCATCAGAGTTTTTTCCCGGTCAAACGTTGATAGGCTTCCAGGTATTTCAGCCTGGTTTTGGCGACGATATCTTCCGGCAACTCCGGCACCGGTGGCTGCTTGTTCCAGTTGATACCTTCCAGGTAATCGCGAATGAACTGTTTGTCGTAACTTGGCTGAGGCGCTCCGGGTTTATAAGTATTGGCGTCCCAGAACCGGGACGAATCCGGAGTGAATATCTCGTCAATAAGAATAAGTTCCTGGTCGAGCAGGCCAAATTCGAATTTGGTGTCAGCCAGAATGATCCCCTTGTTTTTGGCAAATTCACGGGCTTTTTGATACACGGCCAGGCTTTTTTCTTTAAGCGTAACAGCCAACTTCTTACCTACCAGTTTTTCTACTTCGGACAGCGTTATATTTTCATCATGCCATCCTTGCTCGGCTTTACTCGAAGGGGTAAAGATGTCTGCCGGTAATTTGTCACCTTCTACCAAACCGGCTGGCAGCTTGATGCCGCAGAGGCTCTGCGTTTTTTTATAGTCTTTAAAACCGCTACCGGCCAGGTACCCCCTGACCACACATTCCACATCCAGCCGTTTAGCCTTTTTGACCAGCATGCTCCGTCCGTCAAGTATCTCCCGGTAGGGTTGCAGCTCGGCTGGATATTTAGACACCTCCGTAGTGATCAAATGATTAGGCAAAATATCTTTGGTCAGTTCAAAGAAAAAAGCGCTGATCTGGGTTAGTATCTTGCCCTTGTCCGGTATTGGGGTGGGCAAAACGAAATCAAAGGCACTGATCCGGTCGCTGGCGACGAGGAGCAGTTCCTGGCCTAGATCATAGACGTCCCGCACCTTGCCGCGGGTCAGCAACGGATATTCCTTGATGTTGGTTTCGGTGATTATCATGCGCTATCTCCAATCCTTTTTGACTTATGGGGTTTACTCAGATTTCTTTTCCCGGGAAACCTTCTTGGGCTAGAAGATTCTTTATTTGCTGTTTCTGGTCAGCGGATAATGATTCACTTTTCTTTTGCAGAAGGGCATTTAGTGATTTAAGAACCCGCTGTCTGACATGAAATTCGGTATCCGCGCTCAGCTGGAGTAGAATATTTATTGCCTCTGAAGAAGCTATCTCGCCAAGAGCCCAGGCGGCGCTCAGACGCATCCATTTATTATCGTTGGCAACCATTTCCTGTAAAGTGGCAAAAGCTTTTTCCTGATCAAACTCGTACAGCGCCTTGGCGGCGTTAGCGCGCACGCGGTTATCCGGATCTTGTAGAAACGGCGTTAAAAGTTTGGCGGCTACTTCTATATCCATGTTCTTCACTAACTCTGCTTCAATAACTTCAATGCCTTTGGCGCGCACGTGAGGATTAACATCAACGATCATTTCCCGGCCGGTCAGTCCGTGTTGTTCTTCGGCGTGCGGATTATTCAATGTTAATTTTCCCTGATCCTGCAATAAAGTCAGATTTTGCTCCTGCATCATACTCAGCATTTTTTCTTGATAATTAAATAAGATTCTTTCGTGACGATGATTTAGATAAATCAAGACGCGGTAAATCAGATAAAAAACAATCGCTATCGTAAGAACAAAACCGGCAATGCTATAAATTATGGCCCACTGCATAATATCTTTAGTTTTCTGGATGGTAGTGACGACCAAGTCGTTTTTACGACTTAAAGTAGAGACCATGGTATTGCGTTCCTGGCTCATATTTTGAAATAGTTCGCGCCGCTCCTGATCACTGGCTGCGATCATTTCGCGCAGCACTTGCTGCGGCACCATCAGCGATTCCAGCAGTTTTTCTTGTTGTTTCTGAAAAGAAGTGAATAATTTTTCTACCAGTTCTTCCTTGGGCGCCGCACCGGCTATTGGTAAAACCGATCCTAGGTCAAAGGAATTACCGCCGGGAGAAATGACGCTGATAGAATTAGGGTTACTGATTACTAATTTGGGCTGAACCGCTTCCCTCAATAAATTATATAACTGGGTAATTTTATCATTATCTGGTCTGAGTTCATGGGCGCGGGTTAAGTAAGGTGAAGCATTGCTATAATCCCGTCGCACATAAAACGCAGTGCCTCTTTCCACTAATATTTTAGTCAGCAAAGTCTTGACTTTTTCACTGCTTTGATCCAGGGATAAAGCTTTTTCTAGGTTTTTAATGGCGGCATCCAGATCATTAACCAGATATTGCTGCACCCCTTGATCAAAATATACATCGCTGGCTGTATCCGCCAACGCCAGGGAAATAAATAGGCTTAGCAGGCCCACTCCTAAAACTAAGCATGTTTTTATTCTTTTTATCATTAGTATTCTCGCCTCGTCATTACTTGAGTAAGGGCATTATTTCCCGCAGCTTATTTAACTGTTCACGCGCCTCATTGTTATCTGAATTGATGATTAACACGGTGGTTAATTCTGCTTCTGCTTCCGTATATTGCCGTAAGCACACTAATTCCTTAGCTTTGGCTAAATGAGCATCTTCCTGCTCTTTCTTGATATCCGGATTAAGTCCCTCCGCCAATTTTAATCGTTCCGCCGCATTTTTTAGATCGTTGTTTTGATAAAAAAGCAGGGCCTGGTTAAAATAATTCAACGCTTCCTGCCGTTGCTTTATTAAACCAATCTGGCCGATAATATTTTTCACTTCCTGGTAATCCTCGTTCAGCGCCTGCACTTTTTGGGCTTCGTCCAGAGCGAGCGCATAATTCTGTTCATTGAAATATTTTAACGCCAATTGATAATGTTCCGACACCAGGTTAGTCAATCGCTGCTGCTGCAGCTCTTTTTCCTCGGCTGTGGGGAGCAAGCCAAAGCGTGCGGTGATGCTAAAACGATGAGTAGTTTCCAATTCATGGAATCCGATGGCATAATTGAAATCGAAGAATCTGGTACTCAGTCCGATTCCCGAACTGGTTTCCTTGTAATCACGTCCTGCTCTAATCGCTAGCGTTACAAGTTTTAGCGGATATCTATATTCGACACCGGTATGCCATTTTACCGAATAGTGACTGGAATCAGTCGGCATTAGGTTTAAAAAATCAAAATCCAAAGCGTATAAAAAGTGTCTACTAAATAATTTGACCGCCACGCCGGTTTTTAAATTCAACGGAAATTTATCAGTCTCTTCTTTTAATTTCAAATGCGGGCCCAGTAAATTCTGCAAAGTAAAGCCGCAATTGATAAAATCATTATAGCGATATAATCCCGACAAATCCAAACCATAGCCCATAGTGGAATATACATCCAGAGACTGAGTGACTATTTTTAGATTCAGGCCGATATTTAAATTCTGCTTCAGCCGCAGGGCGGAAGAAATATAATAGGCGTTTTCCTGGTCGCTAAAAGTGCCCACGGGACTGCCAAAGTAATCGGTTTTCTCAATATCAGCGGTTTCTATGTTAACCCAGGAGGCACCCAACGCGGTCTTCTCATTGAAAGGATGGGCATAACCCACGTAGTTAAAATCCGTGCCGGCAAAAATGCCGGCATGCAATAAAGTCGCTTCGCGGCAGTTCATTTGCGCCAAGCCCGCCGGGTTCCAATAAGGCGCGCTGGCGTCATCGGCTACCGCAGTGTAAGCTTTACCCATAGCCAGGGCCCGGGCATTGACCCCGAAATTGGTCAAGTAGCTTCCCGCCAATCCCCCGTCTTCAATGGTTTGCCGCGGCGCTATTTGCAGCGCCTGGCCAAAGCGCCAGCTCGCAACTATGGCGAGTAAAAATACGCTGCCCACAAATGTTTTCACTCCGTTAGACCTCACTTCCTTTTTTATTCCGCTTTCATTTAATAATGGCTATTTTTCTAATAGCTTGATAAGTTTCTTTTCCATCACTAGTTTCAACGTTTACCTGGGCGATATAAGCGCCGTTAGCGGCAATAGTTCCTTCACCGTTACGACCATCCCATTCCACTCTATTGGTGTAGCCGTTTTCCTCTCCTTTGCCGCCTTCCTGGCCAGGGTCAAACTCCAGTATTTTTACTAAATCTCCAGTCAAGTCAAAAATTTTAATTACCACCCGGCTATCTTTGGTTAAGGCGTAAGCAATCGTGGTTTTTTCTTTGCCGGCGGCAAAAGGATTGGGATAATTGAGCAAGCCGGATAAAACTTTTTCCGGCGCTTTGTGGGCTATTATAGTATAAATGGAAAAACCTGACAATTGGACGCGCAGCGTGTTGGCCCGGGTATCTGGCGTGACATTGCCGACGAGTTCCCATTTCTGACTGGCCTCATGCAAACGCGCCAGCCGCAGCCACTCCTCCCGCAAATGGCCTTCGTTACTATCAAGATAACCATCGTTGTCCTGGTCAGCGTAACCAAAAATCATAGTCAGATAACCTGAGCCAAGAGTTACCGGAGAATCGGCACTGTCCAAAAGCTGTATTTGATAATTTTTCGCGCCAATGGTGCGGGATAAATAATCACTGAGCAGATATTCATTGGCGCGTTGGATAGCCGCCAGATCAGCCGGCCTTAGTTCCTTTACCAGCAAATAACTATTAGCTGGCATTACGTTTGGTGCGGCAATAATTTTTAACATATTGTCCTGGCTAAGGTAGACAAATCCTTTGGCGGTCTCAATGAGCGAAATAAAGGAGAAAACGTAATCAGTAGTCAAACTGCCACCAGCCAAATCTTTGATGCCAGTGGTTAAACTAACCAGATAATTAGCAGCAGACTCCAGCGCCGCTACCGGCACTAAAAGCGCTTTTTTCGCCACTTCGTCATAGGTAATGGCAAAGGATATTTTCTCCCCTTTGCCATTAACCAGGGAGATAGTATCCGGGGTTAAAGTAACCGGATCAACCCGTTTATTAAAAAATATGGAAATCGCCGTTAAATTAGAGGAGACAATCTTGCTCTGGTCGAGTGGATTGGTGCTGGTGATTCTGAGCGCAGCGTTATTAACAGTAAACTGCCAACTGTTTTGACGGCATTCTGTGGTTAAAGCCGGCTGACCACTGTCGGTGGCTTTTACCTGCCAGTAATAAGCATGCTCGTCTTGTAAACCAACGGCCGCGGTAGTCAAAAAATGGGTTTCGCTAATACCGGTTTTGGTAAAAATGGGCTGGGAAAAGTCGTTCTTAGCCGCGATGGATAAAGTATAGGTTAAGGTTTGACCGGGATCAGGATCAGTGGCCGGCTCCCACTTAAAAACGGGCGTTGGCTCCGGCTGCTTTTCACTGTTAGACGGACTGAGTAAATTGAAGGTGTTGGGCGGTTCATTGATGTTATTGACGGCAAAATAGGAATCGGAAGCGTCTTCGCCGCTCTTGGCAGGATAGCCGGTGGTGGCCCCGTTATCAGTGGCTAGGACTTTGATTCGATAAAGATTACTGTCGACAGTAGCGGTGGAATACCAGAGATAATGAGTCGTGGTGTTAGGTAACGATTGGACCAGAGAAACAAAACTAACGCCGTTATTAGTCGAATATAACACCTCAAAAGTATGCTGATCGTTGGCGTTGGCATCCACGCTGATCCAGGTAAGGTCTATAGCGCCGGCCAGCGTTTCTCCGCCGTTGGGATAGGTGACGGTCACGACCGGCGACATATTCTCATTGTTAAGAGAAAACGCATAAGCTGATTCTCCGGAACCGCTCATCCCACCCTGATCAGCCGCGGTTACTTTTATTTTGTAATTAGAGGTGCCGTTATTGTAAGCCAGGGTGTTCCAGCTATACGTAGTGGTTCCGGCAGGCAAATCGCTGATCAAAGCGCTGTAATTTGCGCCGGAATTTGTGGAAACCAAAACCGCAAAAGTATGGCTATCGGCGGTATTGGGATCAGTGACTGACCAGGTGATATTGACGCTGGTTTTGCCGGCATTATTCCCCGCGGTAGTAAGAGAGCCGAGGGCCAGACCGCTGGCCGAAGGATAAGTCACCGTTACCTGTGGGGGAGTGTTAGTGGAACCACTGGCGATGTTGGAAAGAGCGGATAAATTACCTGCTTTATCCTGGGTTTTAATGGCTAAATAATAGGTAAGTCCAGGATTGAAATTAGTTAGCGCCTTGCTTTCTGCGCTGTTGGCAGTTAAAGGGGACCAGGCTTGCGTATAGGTGGTTGCCGCACTCCACCAGTTAGCGGCGGTGCCGGCAACAGTTACGTCAAAAGTGGCATACTTTAACTGATAGCTGTTTGTCCCGCTCATAGTATCTAAAGGTGCAGTCCAGCTAAGGTTTATTGACCCTTGATTGGCGCCAACAGCCGCATTTAAATTATTAATGGTTACCGGTGGCGTAGTATCATAAGTAAATGTATTTCCGGCAGTAGGAGTTTCTGTTTGTGTCGTCGTGCTGGCTCGGCTGCGAATTAAATAACTGCTCCCTTCGCTCCAGATGTTGCCAGTATGATAGACCCAACCAGTGGTGCCAGTAGTGGTTAGCCAGGATTCTATATCCTCCCAACTGTCTCCGTCCCAATACTTGTTGTCACTATTGCGCTTAAGGGAAACACTTACTTGACTGATGGCCCCTGATAATACTGAAGCCGTGCCGGTAACATCGGCCAGAGAATTGGCATAGGTGTTATTTAACGGACTGGCTATTTGGGAAACAGGCAGCAAACTGTTAAAATAAAAGTTATTACCGACGCTCGGATCCTCTATATTACCATCAACATCCGTGGCTCTGGATCTTAGCCGGTAATGGATGTCGTCGGTCCAGATTGGCAAGTTGGTGTAACTCCAGTTATTTGCACCGCCGGCGCTTAACCAAAACTCGCTGATTCCCCATACAGAGCCAAGCCAGTATTGCAGGTTATCCAAACGTTGGATACTAATATTCACTGACCCCACTCCGCTGCCGCCGACATTGTCAGCCGCGGTCCCAACAATTGCAGAAACGGCGTTGTAATTATAGTTGTCAACCGGAGAAGTAATCTGCGAAGACGGTTTGGTGGCATCTTTGGTGCGTCTGCTCGGTATATTGGAAATAGAGGAGGTATTCGGCACTTCATCGGCTGTCTTTAAGGCAAAATAGTAGGTGGTGCATTCTGCCAAACCGCTGATAGTTATATTTTGACCAGCGCCAGCGAGCTGCGGCGCGGGTTCGCCGCTAACCTGGGTGGCTGAAGCCCAGTTGCCATCGGTAATGTTAGTCAGCGAATATCGAATATCATAAGTGGTCGCCGTGCCGCTGCTACCGTCGTCCCCCGGCGCGGTCCAGGTTAACGTTATGGAGTTAACGCTGCTATCACTAATACTTAAATTAGTAACCGCTGCCGGCGCAGTGGTATCTGGTACGACTGCGGTGGTGCCGCTGACGACATTGGACAAAGCCGCAGTATTCGGCACTTCATCGGCGGTCTTTAAGGCAAAGTAATATAGGGTGCTAGCAGATAAGTTGTTGACCGTCATATTTTGACTGGTCCCGGCGAGCTGCGGCGCGGGTTCGCCGCTAACCTGGGTGGCTGAAGCCCAGTTGCCATCGGTAATGTTAGTCAGCGAATATCGAATATCATAAGTGG
>JACRDM010000067.1 GCA_016218565.1 Elusimicrobiota bacterium
AATCGGCGTGGGCTCTTACATGTCCAGCGCAATGGCGATTCCGGATCGCCGCGAGTGAGTGGTTCAACAAGACCCTCCAGCTTTGCAGGAAGAAAAATGGCAAAAATGGCAATAAATAAAATGGCAATAAATTCCCTTGACAAAGCAGCCACTATTTGTTATATTATTAATAGTGTAAGATAGTTACATAGAAGTTGGTAAGACAAAGATGTCTTCCGGCAAAGTTGCTGGAAGGCTTTTCATTTACGAAAGTAAATGACCCGCCGAAGCTTGGTGGCGGGTATGGACGTAGGTGTCCTATTAATCCGTGAGGATTGAGGGTATCTGCGTTTTTTTATTCCCAAGGGGAATATGATTACACCGATTTAAAAGAGAGATTACACAGATTAGAGAAAAAGCATTAAAAATATGGTATAATGGTAAAGACAGTTCGCGGTTCGCGGTCAGCAGTTCGCAGTAAAAGACTAAAATAAGGGAAAAGACAATGGAAGACGGAAAACTTAGAATAGCCATAGCGCAGATAAACAGCACAGTAGGGGATCTTCAGGGAAATGCCAAGAAGATCAGCCAGATCATACTGAAGGCCAAGGAATTTGGCGCGGATATGGTGGTATTCCCTGAACTGGTGCTGACTGGGTATCCTCCTGAGGACTTGTTGTTAAAGCCGCAATTTGTACAGGATAACCTGGATACTTTGAAGGAATTGGCCAAAGGCGTGGACAATATCCTGGCTATATTGGGCTTTGTGGACCGGGTAGGCCGGAACCTCTATAATGCCGTGGCTATTATTCATAATGGCAAGGTCAAAGGCGTAGCGCACAAGATGCTATTGCCCAATTACGGGCCTTTTGACGAAAAGAGATATTTCGCGGCTGGCGAGAAATCCACTGTGTTCCAATTTGGCAAGATATTATTTGGCCTGAATATCTGTGAGGATATATGGCATGCTACTGGGCCGACCCACAAACAGGCCAAAGCCGGGGCTAAGCTTATACTGAATATCAATGCTTCACCTTATTATATGGGCAAGATACGGGTCAGGGAAAAAGTGGTCAAAAACCAGGCCAAGGAGAACAATGTCTTCGTGGTGTATGCCAACCTGGTTGGCGGGCAGGATGAACTGGTCTTTGACGGCCAGAGCATCGTAGTGGATCCGAAGGGCCATATGGTGACCCTGGCGAAAGCTTTTAAGGAAGACCTGCTGGTAGTAGAACTGGAAGTGCCAGAGTCTAGGAGCCGGAAGGGTGAATGCATTGTAATTGATAAAGAAATATCAGTGAAAGAAAGATTACCTTTACCTAAGAGCCATGTGAAAGTGCTGGAGCCGGTGGAGGAAGTGTACCAGGCGCTGTTATTAGGGCTAAAGGATTATGTGAATAAAAACGGGTTCAAGAAGGTGGTGCTGGGGCTAAGCGGCGGAGTGGATTCCGCACTGGTAGCGACACTGGCGACAGATGCCCTAGGCAAGGATAATGTGATGGGCGTATTTATGCCATCGCGGTATTCGTCTAAGGTCAGCGAAGTGGATGCCAAGCAGTTGGCCTACAAGCTGGGCATCAAGCTAATGACGATATCAATTGAGCAGTTATATAATATTTATTTAGTGATATTGGACCCGGTGTTCGGAGCCGAGGCGAAGAACATCGCGGAAGAGAATTTGCAAGCGCGCATCAGGGGCATGCTCCTGATGGCTCTTTCTAACAAATTTGGCTGGTTGGTATTAGCGACCGGTAATAAATCAGAGATGAGTACCGGTTATGCCACTCTGTACGGGGATATGGTCGGAGGGTTCGCGGTGATCAAAGACGTCCCAAAAACCCTGGTCTATAAATTAGCCAAGTACCGGAACGGCAAGGGCTTTGTGATACCGGTGAACGTGCTGAAAAAAGCGCCCACCGCTGAACTGAAACCGCACCAGAAAGACACTGATACTTTACCTGAGTACAAGGTGCTGGACCCGATCCTGAAGGAATACATCGAGGAAGACAAGAGCGTGAACCAGATAGTGAAAAAGGGATTCAGCCAGGAGTTAGTGGATAAAGTGGTCGGGATGGTGGACAAGAGCGAGTATAAGCGGCGGCAGTCAGCGCCGGGAGTACGGATCACGCCGAAGTCCTTTGGGAAAGATAGAAGAATGCCGATAACGAATAAATACAAAGGATAAGTCTCGGTATACGGTGTACGGAGACGAAGCCCGAGTAAAAGATCGGAAAACGGTATACGGTAACGAAGCCGGATAAAAACAATGCAACTTCGGGCATCGTAACCGACTATCGTAAGACGAGTTTGAAAAGGAGGGGCGTATGAAGTTTGATAAGATAGTTAAAAAGTTGACCCCGAAGTTGCGGGGGATAGCATATAAATTGAATGGCAGATATGCGGTGCTGGATCATGATGACTTGTATCAGGAGGCGCTGGCGCATATGTGGGAAGAATACTGTGCTGGGAAGCTGGAAGGTAAGACTGATAGCTATGTTTTGCAGGGGGCTTATTATCACCTGAATAATCACTTGCGTGGTTTAGAGGATAATACCTTTTTTGCCCGGTTGGATGAGCAGGTGAGCGAAGATGGCGATACCCTGGGAGAGCTGCTGCCGGCTGAAGATGACGGAGGCTATGAAGCGGTGGAGACCCAGGAGTTGCTGGAACGCTGCGGCTTGACTGAGCGGGAAAAGGAAGTGCTGAATTTATACGCGGATGGACTCACGGTGCGTGAAGTGGGCAAAATGGTCGGCATTTCGCATGTGAGCGTGGTCAAGACGATAAAGAGGATCGGGGAGAAAGCAAAAAAACTGATTCAACATTTTTAAGTTTAACTTACCAAAACACCGTTTAATTTACTTGTAAGAGTATACAATTGATTAAACAACTGAGTAAATTTATTAAGTAATAAAGCATTAACGGTGTATACAAGGATGTTTCTCACCACAGAAACGTCCTTTTTATTTATAGCGAAGCGAGGGGGAAAACATACCGCAGATCAATTCTGGAGATACTGCTTGGGTCTTAATTTCGACTGCTTTAGTAATGTTGATGACTATACCAGGGCTGGCATTTTTTTATGGTGGATTAGTGCGCCGGAAAAATGTATTGGCCACGATCATGCAGTCCTTCGTCGTTCTGTGTCTGATCAGTATACAATGGATACTGTTTGGCTACAGCCTGGCCTTCGGGCCGGATAAAGGGCATATCATTGGCAGTTTGGCTTGGGCTGGTTTGAATGGCGTAGGTATGGCGCCTAATCCAGACTATGCGGCGACTATCCCGCATTCTTTGTTTATGGTGTATCAGATGATGTTCGCGGTGATCACCCCGGGATTGATCACCGGAGTTTTCGCGGAACGAATGAAATTTCCTTCCTATATTGTATTTACTTTGCTCTGGGCTACTTTTGTGTACGATCCGGTTTGCCATTGGATTTAGGGGACTGGCGGCTGGCTGAGGAATATGGGGGTGCTGGATTTTGCCGGCGGCGCGGTAGTGCATATTTCTTCCGGTATCGCGGCTTTGATCTGCGCGATTGTGCTGGGAAAAAGAAAAGGATTCGGGCAACGGATCATTCATCCGCATAATTTGCCGTTCACAATATTGGGCGCGGCTTTGCTGTGGTTCGGCTGGTTTGGGTTCAATGCTGGTAGCGCTTTGTCTGCCAATGGACAGGCAGTTTCAGCTTTTATTGCTACCAATAATGCGGCTGCTGCCGCAGCTTTAACCAGGATG
>JACRDM010000070.1 GCA_016218565.1 Elusimicrobiota bacterium
ACGTCTTAAACTTCAGGCCATTGAATTCATATGGATTATGGCTGGCCGTAATAATTATCGCGCCAGCTGCTTTTTTAGTTACTACATTAAAGGAGACTGCCGGCGTCGCTACCGCCTGAGCGCTTAGCCATACCTTAAAACCATTACCTGATAACACTTCTGCCGTAGCAACCGCATATTCTCTCGCTAGAAACCGGCAGTCATATCCTACTATTACCGCTGACCGCTGCCTGCCCGCCAACGTTTTAGTGGCGGGGCCGCTGACCGCTGACTGGGTTTTAAGATAATCGCAGATAGATTGGGTGACTAAACGTACATTATGAAAAGTAAAATCGCGGGCAATTATCCCGCGCCAACCATCAGTGCCAAACTTTATTTCTGTGGTCAAACTTATCCTCCAAATACGAATATCGCGAAGGCTAGCGAATTACTCGAATAAGAACATTCGCGTTATTAGCTTCTTGTCATTCGGTATTTATTCGCTTATTACAGTTTACTATATTTCTTCACTACAGAATAATCAGCCAGAGCGGTTCCCGGGCTTAAAACACTGTGCGTCTCAATGATACACTGTTTACCGACCAGGCATTTTTCCAGCCTGGCCCCTTCTCCCACTTCAGTATTATCATGGACTACGCAATTACTCAATACCGCCCCTTGGCGAATTATTACCCCATGACCAAGGGTGACTTTTCCGTTGATCTGGGCAAATTCTTCGATCCTGGCTTTATTACCCATCACTAGCTTACCGTCAATTACCGCCTCCTTACTGATAAAACTATTACTGCCTTGCCAGATATTCTTGCCTGTTTTTCGGCCAGCGATACTGGCTCCGACGAGGCCGTCAATTATATCAAAATGCACCTGCAAATATTTTTCAATAGTGCCAATATCGATCCAATAACTGGTATTAATGAAACCCAAGAGCTTTTCGTTTTTTGACAGCAAATTAGGGAACAATCCACGTTCCACTGAATAATTGATCCCTGGCGGTATTAAGGACAATACTTCAGGTTCAAATATATATACTCCGGCATTAATGGTATTACAGGTGACTTCATCCCAGCTTGGCTTTTCCAGAAATCTTTCTATTTGGCCGTTCTTAGCAGTTTCCACCAAGCCATATACTGTGGGGTCTTTTACCTTGGTCAAGGCAATAGTTACCTTGGCCTTGTTCTTTACATGATAACGGCGCATAGTTTCAATATCAATATTCATTAAAACATCGCCATTAAAGATCAGCGCCTGGCCGTCAATATATTTTTGCGCATTCTTGATCGCACCACCGGTCCCGCGCGGTTCCTGCTCATGGACATAATGTATTTTGATCCCGTATTTTGATCCATTGCCAAAATGGTTTTCAAAAGTATGCGCAAGGTAGGCCAGACAAAATATTACTTCTTTAATGCCATATTTTTTCACTAGCTCGATCTGGTAAAGTAAAAACAGTTTATTGACAATAGGCAATAATGGCTTTGGCGTATTACAGGTAAAGGGACGGAGCCTGGTGCCCAATCCACCAATAAGAATGAGTGCTTTCACTTTTGGAGACCTCCTTTACTGAGGCACAAAGTTTTGGAGCAAAAACAGGCACAAAGGCACAAACTTCAAAACCAAAACAAGGCACAAAGCGAACCAAAAATACTAATCCTTTACTCTGTGCCTCTGTGCCTATCATTGAACTTCCTGCTTTCTTTTTACTTTGTGCCTTCCCTTTTGATTTTATGCCTATGTTTCTTGCCGTGACTTAAAGTATTCCACTGTTTTTACTAATCCCTCTTTAAAATCCACTGTTGCCTGCCAGCCAAGAATTTTCTTGGCTTTGACCGTATTCAGGAAGCTCTTTTGTAATTCTCCCAGCCGCGGGGGCTTATAGACAGCTTTTTGTTGATACCCGGTGATCGCTGCAAGCTCATCAAATAAGGTATTTACGCTGGAGGCTTTCTGGGTCCCGATGTTAAAGATTGTGTTAATGCCTTTCTTCAATCCCTGCAGATTAGCCCGGACCACATCCCCGACAAAAACATAGTCACGCAACTGTTCCCCATTGCCAAAAATATTTATCTCTGCGCCACTCTCTATCCTTTGAATAAAAATCGCCACTACGCCAGCTTCCCCCTGCGGATCCTGCCTTGGGCCATAAACATTGCCATAACGGAACACTAAATATTTTAGGCCATAGGTAGCGGCATAGTAATGCAGATAAACTTCAGTAGTGTGTTTGGTAACTCCATATGGTGAAAGCGGATTGGCCGGCGCTGTTTCCGGCGGTGGATTTTTTCCGCACTCACCATACATTACCCCGCCACTGGAGGCAAAAATAAATTTTTTTACTTTGTGCCTTCCCTTTTGATTTTATGCCTATG
>JACRDM010000069.1 GCA_016218565.1 Elusimicrobiota bacterium
ACTGTTTTTGCACGACGTTTCTAAAATACTACTCATAAGTAGCACCTGAATCGTCTACCAGTGCCTATATTGTAACTGTTTTAACTTTAACTGTTTCAAAAAGTCACGGTTAAAAGTCTGCGCTGATTTTGCTCTAATCTATACAAGATGCAAATTGTATTTTAATTATGTACACTACGCGACTTATCTCAGCTCCTGAGAATCAAACAGGCCGGACCACCTTCGCAGTGTTTTAAAACTTTAATACTTTAATGAACGTCCCCCAATTTTTTCCTACTTGCATAAACTTTCTTCTTTTGAATGCCCTTATATCGGCCGAGCGCGGCCGCTGATGTCGCGAAGAAAACCTGTCGGAGTCTGGCGAGCATGGTCGCTTTTAGCCCGGAGGGCGGGGAGCCAGGAGAGACCAAGAGCGCGATTTCCTCGCAGGGGAAATCGACGCGTTTTTCGGAGCGACGCAGCGAGACAGTGAGGCTCATTGTATCTACTTATTCCCTTCTTCGCGGGCTTTTTTGTAGGCGTCGATTAGCGGTTGAGCCAGCTGGGAGGGCAATTCCTCATAATGGTCAAAGGTCATTTTGAAGATGCCGGCGCCGTGAGTAAATGATCTTAAGCTGGTAGCGTATTCGTGCATTTCCGATAGCGGTACCAGTGCCTTGATCACGCTTTCATGACCGGTTTTGTCCATGCCTAACACCCGGCCGCGACGGCTGTTCAAATCTCCCATGATCGCGCCCATGTACTCTTCGGGGGTATAGATCTCCGCGCTCATGATCGGTTCCAGCAAATAAGGCTTTGCATCTTCCACCGCCTTATGGATAGCTAGGCTGCCAGCGATCTTAAAAGCCATATCGCTTGAATCCACATCATGATAAGAACCGTCAAATAAAGTTACTCGTATATCTACCACAGGATAGCCGGCCAAAATGCCCATATCCATAGTCTCTTTCACGCCTTTTTCTACCGCCGGGATATAATTTTTCGGGATCGCCCCGCCAACGATCTTATTGATAAATTCAAAACCTTTGCTTCTTTCCATTGGCTCTGCTTTGATCCAGACATCGCCATACTGTCCATGACCGCCGGATTGTTTCTTATGCTTCCCCTGCGCTTCCACTCTGGCGCGAATAGTTTCCCGGTACGGTACCTTTGGTTTTCTCAGCTCCATAGTCACGCCATATCGGCTTTTTAAGCGGCTGGATAATACCTCCAGCTGTAAACTGCCTATTCCAGATAATATGCTCTCATGTGTTTCCGCATTCAGACCATATTTTATAGTCGGATCTTCTTTCATTAATGTATGAATGGAATGACCTATTTTTTCTGCTTCTTCTTTGCTCTTGCCAAATACCGCCATATCGATCAGGGTATGCGGTAACTTAATAGATTCTATAGTTACTTCATGCTTGGGATCACAGAGCGTATCATTGGTCCCGCTATTTTTTAATTTCACTACCGCTCCGATATCTCCCGCTACCAATCCTTCTACATCTTTCCTGTTCTTACCCATCACTACGGAGATCTGCCCTAATCGTTCGTTAGCCCGTTTATTACTATTAAGCAGATCCAATCCAGTGCTGACGGCGCCGGAAAATACTTTTAAATATGATATTTCTCCCATATGCGGTTCAATATGAGTTTTAAATATCAGCAAGGAAACCGGGTCAGCGGATTTGACCAGCGGGTTCTTCAGCGGTGAAGGAAGATATTCCACAATAAAGTCCAGTAGATTATTTACCCCGATATTATTAGTGGCCGATCCGACCAATACTGGAATAATTGTTCTCTCTAAAATGCCTTTTTGCAAACCTTGGGCAATTTCTTCCCTAGTGAGTTCCTTACCTTCCAGATACTCTTCGATCATTTTCTCATCTAAAGACGCAATAGCTTCGATCAGTTTGTCATGATATTCATCAGCCTGCGCCTTCATCTCCGCCGGTACATCATTCATTTTCAGTAAATCCACGACACCTTTTAAAGAACCGGCGAGGCCAATTGGTAGATGGACTAACACAAAATTACTCTCCAGTTTGGTATTTAAGGAGGCCCTTACCTTTTCTAAAGATGCATTTTCCTTGTCCATCCGGTTGATCAGAATAATACGCGGCAGGTTATTGTCATCAGCATATTTCCATACTTTTTCCGTGCCTACATCGCATCCACTCACCGCGTCTACTACTATGACCGCAGCTTCAGCGACCTTCATACCGCTCCTGACTTCGCCGGCGAAATCAGCATACCCGGGGGTATCGATAATATTTATTTTAGTGTCTTTATATTCGCAGTATGATAACGACAAATTGATGGAAATTTTGCGGTTGATCTCATCCTCGCGGAAATCGCTGACCGTGTTCCCCTCAATGATCTTGCCCAACCGATCAGTCATTTTGCAGCTTGAGAGCATGGCTTCGTTCAGGCTGGTCTTCCCTACCGTGCCATGCCCTGTCAAGGCCACATTGCGGATATTCCCTGCCTCATACTTTTTCATATTTTCCTCCGGAAAATGTATAATCGTTCCTAAATAAAAAAAGGCATTGTTGTTTTATACAACAATGCCTTTAATTATATTTTAGTTGAGCGCCAACGACAATCATAAATATTTCAAGTCCTTTATGGTGTCGGAATTTATCAATATTTGAAATTATTACCGTCTGGATCAACAGGTATCATGACAAACCGTTTTCTCTGGCTGGGATTATTAACAGCAGGCTCGACAATTTTTTCACCGCCGTGAAATTCTACAGACAATTTTTTCCCGGAAACAGTTTTGCCGGTTTCGAATCCATTCTTTTCCTTATAAAAGTCATTTCCTTCATGACTTCGTACAAAGAAAATAGCTTTTCTTTTATAAGGTCCAGACTGATCCGGTCCACCTGCCTTTTGCCAGCGTCAGCCAAGAGCAATAAATGCATCATGGGCGCATCACTGGTAAAATCATAAGCAGTACCCTTTTTAATCTCTTTGGTTAAAAAGTGCGCTACGACTTTATGTTCCAATTCGGTTACTCCTTGAAGAATTAAAAACCTGGCGATGTCCTACTCTCCCATACAGTTACCCATATGATACCATCGGGGCTGGAGGGCTTAACGTCCGTGTTCGGGATGGGAACGGGTGTGGCCCCTCCGCTATAATCACCAGGAAAATCTTCACGAAATTACCATGGCTAGGGAATAATCGCGGCGGCAAATAAGAATATCAGGGTTATCCTTTAAAAGAACGATCTTAACTCAGAAATAAAATCAATTAATGTGGTCAAGCCGCACGACCTATTAGTATTAGTAAGCTTTACCCAGCACCACTTTCTATCATTAATGTAATTAGTATTACTATTTTTAATAACAGAAAGTGGTGCTGGGCTTACACGCCTTACGGCGCTTACACTTCTAACCTATCAACCTAGTAGTCTACTAGTGGTCTTTAGCCCGCCAAATTTCGTTGGCGGGGGGGATATCTAATCTTGAGGTGAGTTTCACGCTTAGATGCTTTCAGCGTTTATCTCTTCCCGACGTAGCTACCCAGCCAATGCTCCTGGCGGAACAGCTGGTACACCAGCGGTCAGTCCATTCCGGTCCTCTCGTACTAGGAACAGCTCCTCTCAAATATCCTGCGCCCGCAGTAGATAGGGACCATACTGTCTCACGACGTATTGAACCCAGCTCACGTACCGCTTTAATTGGCGAACAGCCAAACCCTTGGGACCTTCTCCAGCCCCAGGATGCGATGAGCCGACATCGAGGTGCCAAACCGGGTCGTCGATGTGAACTCTTGGACCCGATCAGCCTGTTATCCCCGGGGTAGCTTTTATCCGTTGAGCGACGGCAATTCCACTTTCAACCGCCGGATCACTAAGCCCTGCTTTCGCACCTGTTTGACCTGTCTGTCTCACAGTTAAGCTTCCTTATGCCTTTACACTCGCGGCGCGATTTCTAACCGCGCTGAGGAAACCTTTGGGCGCCTCCGTTACATTTTAGGAGGCAACCGCCCCAGTTAAACTGCCCACCTAACACTGTCCTCCTGCCGGATTACGGCCAGGAGTTAGGACACTAGAATCATAAGGGTGGTATTCCAAGGATGGCTCCACGCCAACTAGCGCCAGCGCTTCAAAGCCTCCCACCTATCCTCTACAAACAATTCCAAAATCCAATATTAGGCTACAGTAAAGCTCCACGGGGTCTTTCCGTCTACCTGCGGGTAACCGGCGTCTTCACCGGTATCACAATTTCGCCGAGTCTCTCGTTGAGACAGCGCTCTGATCGTTACGCCATTCGTGCAGGTCGGAACTTCATTCATTAGCTCCGATTTACATCGGAGATTAGACTATTCCTTCATCTCGCCATAAGTTTTAGGAGATTATTTCTGGGCAATCTTTTGTTACCGGTTACGTTTACTTTTTGACTAAGTTCGATAATCCTGCCTAGTCCTTCCTTACTACGGTGACGATTACTGTAAATCAGCTTACAGATTTCTGTAAAAACCGCGAAATCTTCTTTCTTGGCAGTCTGCAAAGGATACTTTTCAAAGTGGGGAATTACTTTAAGAACCAGGTCAGATATTGATCTTACTTCATATTTGAAGTTTTGATCGCTTTTACTATATCTCACCCCTCCACATTTAAAAAACTCCTGCAACCAAAGAATAATTTCTTTACTTCTTCTGTGCTGACTTACCGAAAAACTTGGACGCGCTTCAAGGCCGTTTGTCATTTTGCTTCTTATTGAAAACGACACTGAAAAACACCCTTCACCATCAACAAAACCAGTGACATACGATGCCATCTCCATAACTTACCTTTCCTGGGCAAGAGCCGACGTATTGTCCCGATTACACATCGAGACCTCACCTTTCGGTTCAGTCGTTTAGGTCCCTCCCGAAAAGTCGGGGGAGTTCCCATAGCGTTGTCCCGATTCACCACCGGGAGTTCCACTATTTTAGTCGGTTTGCTTATCCAGATTCACATCCAGACTCGGGCAAGTTCCACTTTACCCGACAAGGAATTTCGCTTGTTCTTGTTACAATCAAGCTAATACTAATCTTGATTGGCTTAGGTATTTCTACTAAGCTCTTTATGTCGCCATAAAGACCAGACCATATCTTCATTATTCCACTCATTTCAAAGTTGAATAGTGTCACACATATGGTCGTTGAGGATTTTGATTAAACCCACTCTGTCTAATCAACCTTTCCTGCTGATTGTCTGCACCTATCACATTTTCACTCCTATCAAGTTAGGCTCCACTTCGTTCCGCTAACTGATTATCCCCTGCTGATCCCGAATTATCAGGATCAAACACGCGGGGACAGGCCCAGATTTCTAAACGATTACGCCGATTACAAACTCTTGCTTAAATCTGTGTAATCAAGTATAGGATTGAAATTCCTATACTTTAAAAGTAGTGTAGG
>JACRDM010000068.1 GCA_016218565.1 Elusimicrobiota bacterium
CGTGCCCAAGGCATCTTTATTGCTGATACTACTTTGTAACCGAATGATAATCCAATGGTAATTATTCTTATTGTTTTTATAGAGCACAGGGACTATCTCCGCCGAGTAGCCATTACGGATTAAATCACAAAAACCATCATTATTGTAATCGCTTATATCTACCTTCATTACGCCATAGCCTCCATTGTTAATTCCGACACTCGTCGTCGCATCAGTAAAAGTACCATTACCATTATTATGGTACAAAATGCCGGTTGCTGTATTCAAGCATAAATACAAATCCAAGTAGCCATCATTATCATAATCGATAAACTGGGCGGAGTTTATCGGCTGGTTATACGCAACGCCTGCAGCTGCCGCCACCTCAGTAAAGGTGCCGTTGCCATTATTCTTAAAGAGCAGGCTAGGACCTTGACCTGTACTGCAGACAGGAACATAGATATCCATAAGCCCATCGTTATTATAATCGCCAACAAGCACATCCGTATCCGTGGCGGTCATGCCCCCCAGGCCTGAGGCAGCGGTAACATCGGTAAAGCTCAAGATGCCGGTTTCTTTAAAATTATTCCGGAAGAGCATTGCCTTTGTACTCGGTGGTCCTGCACCTCCAGTAATATAGAGATCTGGATCTCCGTCTTTATCGTAATCTATGGCAGCGGCGTTCCAATGTATACTGTATTGTTCACCCAGACCGACCTGAGAAGAAATATTCGTAAAAGTACCATTGCCATTATTGTGATAAAACACGCTATTGAAATATCCGTAAGGATGAACAATAATAATATCAGGCTTGCCATCGAGATCAAAGTCAGCAACCGCTGCACCGCTCTGACGCGATTCGCCTAAGCCTGAACTGGCTGATACATTTTCAAAAGTCCCATCCCCCTTATTTCTATACAGTACAAGTGGAGCTGCCCTCCGTAATACCAAAATATCTTGGTAGCCATCATTATTGTAATCAAATGCAAGTCCTGTATCTTTCCATTCAGTGGTATCTTGCAGGCCTGCCTGCGTCGTAACATCCGTAAAGGTTCCATCGCCGTTGTTGCGATATAAGATGTTATAGCCGCCGTAGATAATGAGATACAAATCGAGGTCGCCATCATTATCATAGTCGAAGGAAAGCGTGGTCCAATGATAGTTCTTATCGTCGCTTCCAGATAAGCGCGCCGCATTCAAATTAATCCCACTTTGGCTAGTAACATTGCTAAAGACCGTGACCCGGCGGATAATCGAAGAGGCAGTGGCGGTATTGCCTGCTAAATCGGTCGCAGTGGCATTGAACGAGTTATTCCCTAAATTAAGATTGGTTAAATCAACCTGCCAGGTCGTAGACGAAGGATAACTTATCCCTGAAACAGTAGCGCTCGCAGTAACATTCAATGTAGCATTTTCTTCTCTTGTCCCGGTGATAGTTTGAGTGGCTAAATTGGTTGGGCTAAAAGGAGCATCTATCGAAACGGAAGTATGCGTATCGAGAATAATATTAGCTAAGTAAGGCTCACTGAGATTGCCTGGCGTATCTTTTGCGGTGAAGCTTAAGATATTATTTCCTTCTTGCAGGCTTACCGTGTAGCTCCAGGTAGTCGCCGCATTTAAAGCGACTATTTCTACGCTATTTAAAAGAATCGCAGTGTTTGTCTCTTTAGAGCCGCTAATTGTTTGCGTATTGATCTTCGTCGGGGAGATGAGGCTATTCACCTGTGGTGTAGCCGGTGGGTTAACTGCCGGAGGTTCCGTCTCCAAAACTATCTCTACGCTGTAAGGCTGGCTTTCGTTTCCCGCAGCATCTTTTGAAGTAAAGTTTAAAATGTTGTTGCCTAGCTGTAAGCTGATCGTATAATTCCAGGTGGTAAGGGCATCTAACGTCACAATTTGTTCGCCATTTAGCAATACAGAACTCTGGGCGTCTTTGGTGCCAGAAAGAATTTGCCTGGCTGATCGTGTGCGTAGTTGCGGCGAGATGAGCGTGGGTGCCGCAGGAGGCGTAGTATCACCTGTTTCAATCCTACCCCCGCCAATGATTACTGGAGGCACGCCGCCTAGATCTCCAGGAGGAAGCGTATTATCTGGAGTCGAGGGGTTATTATTAAGTGGCGTACTTTCAGGAGCGGCTGTACTTTGCTGTAACGGTGCATCCGGAGATATTTTTTCTTCCTTTGTAGTTATTTCGATGCTTTCATTTTCTTGGTGCTCGGTTTCCGCAAAGGCACCTTCTTCTTTTGTTCCTTCGGTTAAAGAGGTGCCCTCTTTATTTACTTGCTTTGATTTTACTCCCGCAGAATAAACATGGGTGGGCGTTGCACCAGGGGAGAAGTTTTGATTACCATCACCCGCAACTTTGTCGTTTCTAGACAAACTCGCCAGTTGAATCACTTGCGTGCTTGGCTCTATTTTAATGGTTTTACTGTCGCTGCCGTATCCGATAATCACGCCGGAAATAGTATGAGTTCCTGAGGCTAATTTTCCTGCTTCTTGAGGGCTATAAGAAAACTGGCAAACCGTAGTTGAACTATTGGCTGCCAGAGTAACCTGCGGGCTGTTACTTAAACCTAATTTATTATGCGACCAGCAAAAAGTATCATCAATCATATAATCACTGCGTAAAGAGGTTCCCAGGTTGAGCTGGATTTCTTTAGAGGTAGGGTTTTTTGCCTCGATAAAAATGTTGATGGTTTCGTCTGATGCATATAATTCTTTATCTGTGACTACTTTGATGATCGGCTTATCTTCAGCGGCATACACAAATGAGGGAGCCAAGACAAGGCACAAACACGCTCCTAGAGCTAATCCAATAATCATTCTGTTTGTTAGCTTAAGCATTGTGTACTCTCCCCACATCTCACTAACAAAAAAGCCGAAGGTAAATCCTTCGGCTTAAAGAGTTCGTCATTCTTGTGGCAACCCAGCTGTCCGTCGCGATGTGCAGCGGACCTGTGGCTTTGCGAGCTCCCCTCACGGAGAATTTGCCTCCGCCACAAAGCGTGGCGGACCCGCCTAGTCTTTTGGCGGGTTTTTCACAAATTTAACTAATTTTCAAAGAGTAGACGGTTACATTATAAGTTTAACATAATAAATTTAGCTTTTGTATAGCAAAAATACCCGTTTTGAAAACGTTTTCCTTTTCAGCAAAAAAAGATTTGTTTTGTCTGCCTAATTTATATAATAAGTCAGGTGCCTTACTTTTTCCTGCCGCATTACTTCCAGCGTAAAGGTATCCTCGTTCTTTAAGCGATGATATAATTCAAATGGCTTTCGCCAGCTATCAATCTTCTCACCATTGACCTTTAAGATCACATCGCCTTCCTTAACCCCTATCTTTTCAAAGAATTTTGCGTCTCTCACATTAGTAACTTTGATCCCTTGAATTTTACCATTTTCTATAAAAGGGAGGGGGGTGGCAAGTTTTAGACCGGCTTGAAGAGTAGGGATTTTTTTTAAGGCCGCCTGTTTATTGATAATCTTCTCCGTATCAGAAAGGGGGATGGCAATATCCATAATCGCGCCAAAGGGAAACTCTAGAGTAGTTAATTTCCCTTTTTTTAATAAGACTACCTTTCCGCGCCTAATCGCCGTGATTTTATATCCGGAAACTTCCTCTGCGATACTATATAAACCTTTTTTCAAAGTACGTTTATCCTGAATTATTGCCAGAGGTATCTGGTCGGAAAATTGTACTGTCCCTAACAGGATGAGCGGCAACTCGTTAGTTTGCTTCGCCTTTTCTTCTTGCCCGGCTAAAGCACTAGATAGAGAGAAGGAATGCAGTAGCAATATCATTATTATCAGGAACCCGGTGATTTTTTTCATTTCCTCTTCCCCGCATTAATGAGTTTAGCAAACCAAACCGCTGGCCTTAAGGCCAGGCGAACGATTTTTTTAATTACTGTTTTATTCTGCATTGATGCTACCCATCCTGGAGAATGTTTATAGTAGAAATTGACAAATGCTTGCCCTAAAGAATTAGTTAAGAGATAAGTATCCCGAAACTTTCTTAAAGTATTTACCTCCGAAGAATCTTGACCATAGACGCAGGTGGCAATAAAGCAGCCGCCGCCGCCTCCGCCGGCTGCTGCGGCGCCGCCGGCAATAGCAGGAGCAATAACCTCAGCTAGGCCGCCTAAGCCAAACAGGCTGCAATGGTTAACTTTACCCTCCACGAGGTTATTTTCAGTATCTACTCGGCAGTCAAAGAGGGCTTGCCATTCTTTTGCCTCTTCAACATAGGTGTAAATCTTTAAAGTCTCCTTTTTAATCTTAGTCCCATCAACTACACCATCATTATCTTTATCTTCAAAAGGAATCTCAACCGTAATGGCTTTATCAAACTGCTTTTTCACATCCTTGGTAATTTTACTGGTTTTACTCCGCTCAGGGTTAATTTCTCGATAGATACCCAAGTCTTTCACTGATTCTAGGTCAATCGGATGACGCACGTCCTCCTTTTCCAGTCTTTTTATATCTAAAACCGTCTCTTCATCTAAAGTAGCTAGCGGGACTTCTACCTGCGTGCCGTCGCAAAGCAGGGAAGACGATCTTTCTTCAGGATCAATCAGTTTACGCTTAAGGTTAGCGAGTTCACGCGACCCGGCATCGACACTGAGGTTATCTACTTTAACCGCCATCTCATCGGAGAGATAATCTTCCTCCCGCGCCATAACTATAATTCTGATTTTATATTGACCGTTAGCTAAGCTAGAGACATCCCAGCTGGCGCGCGTGGACGTCGGAGGGTTGCCTGCGAGAGTAACCCATTCATTAGTTTTCTCCATTTTATATTGGAAGGAGATTAAAACAGGCTTGATCCGGGGATCAATTCGGGCGGCAATGGTGACTTTATCCTTAATGATTTCTCCGTCATCCGGATCAGTGATAATCACGGACTTATTTTTGGCAGTAACCACAATTTTTAGCGTGGCAATATCAGCTTTGGCTTCATTACCGGATTTATTCTTTCCTACGGCATAGGCTTTGGCAAAGTAGGTCCCCGGATCTTGATAAATAAAGGTTACCGGAAGATTATCCTTAACTCTTTTCTCATAAATTCCATCACCGTCAAAATCCCAAAGCGTATAAAGAAGAGCATCTTTGGTAGTATTGATAAAGTTTACCTTTAAAGGTAGTTCTCCTTGTTCAGGGCTAGCTTTAAAAGTAGCAATGGGAGCGGGAGCGGTGAGAGGGTTTTTATCTTCTACCACTAAATCTACAGTTGCGCGAGCAGAGAGATTCTTCTTGGAGACGACTTTGACTTGCGGTTGGTATTTTCCCGGGATACGATAAGTGTAACTGGCTGTATTTGCTTTATAGTTGGCATATTCATAAACTCCATCGCCTTCAAAATCCCAAAGGTAATAAAGGAGGCTATCTTGGCGAGATTCCACGGCAAAGTTTACTTGCGCCGGAGAGCTAAAGTTAGCACCCGTTTCTTTATTTTTAATCTTTAAGTTAATTTCCGGCGCCTCAAGATTATCTTCCACATCAATAATGATTGTTTTTACGGTGGCCAAACCATTAAAATCAGTCACCCTAAGATTCGCCTCATAAGTACCACCTTGAGTATAGATAGAAGTAGTATCTGCCGTATCTTGAGCGCGATACTCATAAATCCCATCGCCCTCAAAATCCCATTCGTATTTGGCGATTCCGGACTCTGAAGAAGCCTTTACTTTGAAAGAGACGGTCAGGGGAGCTTTACCTTTTTGTGCATCTGCCTCAACCTCAACTCTCGGGGCAAGCGGATGAGGCGTTACCTGGACGAGGAGGGCATAAGTTTCTACCTCGCCCAGTGCGTTAGTTACTTTTACGGTAGGCGTATAATTCCCTGCGGCAAGATAAGTATATTCTACCTCTTGGACCCCAGCGGCATACCACTGGTAATTACCCTTGCCTTCAAAGTCCCACTGGTAGCTGATAATTTTGCTGCCGGCGCCGGTAGCTTGCGCCTTAAAAGTTACCGTAAAGGGAGCGCTGCCTTTTAATTCTTTGGGAGAAACCGTAACTTTGATGGTGATCGGTTGTTTAGTAAAGATTGCTTTAATATTTTTCTCTTTATCCATGGTGATATCGATTGGATTATCTTCGCTGTCTAGGTCGCCTTCCCAATGACTGAAGAGATAACCCGGGTCAGGATAAGCCGTCAGCCTTACCTGCGTTTCGTATTCATAAGCAGGTAAATCAACATCTTCCGGAGCTGGTTCCATTTGCACGCGGCCATTTTCCGCAGAAAGGTTTAAACGGCACCTACTCTTAGTAAACTTAGCGGTGACGCTTTTATTCGCATTCATCGTAATACTATTAGGATTTGTTTTACCTTTCAGATCGCCGCTCCAATTGGTAAAGGCATAGCCGGTATTAGGTATAGCAGTTAAAATAACCGAGCTACCTGAGGCATAAGTTGCCTGATTCGGATTTTTATCGACTCTTCCATTTGCGGTAATGATCGTTAAGGTATATTGCTGTGCTGGATTCTGCGTAAAATTCGCCGTCACCATCTTATTCCCATTGATCGTCACTGTCGCTGGATTCACGCTCCCACTTAAATCTCCGCTCCAGGAAGAGAAACTATACCCGCTATTAGCCGTAGCGGTTAAGGTAACCGTTTCTACGTAGCTATAGCTGGTCTTATTCGGATTCTTAGTTACTGTTCCACCAGTAGCTGGATTAATGGTTAAGGTATAGGTATTGGCAGTAAAATTAGCGGTAATACTCTTATTGGCATTCATGATTACTGTAGCTGGATTAGTGCTCCCAGTTAAATCTCCACTCCAGCTTGAGAAAGTATACCCAGCACTGGCAGTAGCGGTTAAAGTTACACTTGTCCCGGAAAGATAGCTGGCCTGATTAGGATTCTTGCCGACACTTCCACCCGTACCGCTAGTAACGCTTAAGGTATAGCTGGGAGGAGGAGGGCTAACTGTAGTAAAGGTATAATCACCAGAGACTGCTTCATTACTAGAGGCATCTTTAGACTTAACTCGATAGTGATAAAGTGTCCCTGCACTTAAGCTACTTAAAGCCACACTATGAGCTGTAACTAGACTACTATCTAAAGCAGTGCTTAAGCCGTAGCTGATACTTGTGCCATATTCAACTTGGCTGGTAGCAGCTTCATTGGTAGTCCAGGTAACAGTAGCGCTAGTTTGCGTGATAGAAGTAGAGGCAACAGAAGAGATAGTCGGTGGCGTAGTGTCAAAGGGACCGGTGAATTCATAGGCGCCGATGTCAGGGGCAGAGCCTTGCGGAATAGCGGTACCGATAAAATCTTCGGTAAGACCAACATCCTTACCTTTATTTATAGCAAGAGAACCTGACTGCAATTTAAAATCTTCGGTTTTGTTTGGATCCGTAGAAGTAAATAATGGATCAGCAAAAACTGAATGCTGATCATGCGCGATTCCTGCTACTGAAAAACTCGCACTGGTGATGGGATAATATAAGTTGTAGTCCCAGAAAAGATTTGTTGGATTTGCGCTACCGCCAACACTCGCATATGCACGGGTGTCTGTGCTTTGCGGACTAATAAACATATTATTATATACCGTTGCTTGTACAGGAACCGGTCCCGTTGAAGTTTGAGGTGCAAACCGCATTCCACGCAGGGTCTTATAGAAAACATTGTTGTAGATTTCCATGTAATCTTTGTTGTTGCTTGATATACCGTAACCTTGCCAATCTTCAGTTGCACCTATGCCTGTATTCATAATAATATTGCTGTAAATTTTAAAACCAGTTCTCTTTCCAAAAGTGGCAGCATCATTATTCCCGGATACGGTAATCCCATTACCGCCTGTTTGTCTTACATTTACGTCTTTAATGAAATTGTACCGTACCGTGTTATCCTTCATTTCATAATTGCCTGACCAGAAGCATATTGCCTCTCCGGTATTCCACATCTTATTATTCTGTATAATGAAACCAATTCCATTCTGCACTCCTACAGCGTGGCCATCTTTATGATAAAACTTCGGAGTTGAAATATCATGAATTGTATTATATTCAACCAACAGCCTATACATATTGCCTGGGGTATAAGTATAAATTCCATTGCCAGCATCGTGTAGATCGCAGTTTCTTATGGTCCAGTCATTGTGGCCGGCAGAAAGAGATATTAAGGTTCCGCCGTAAGCCAGTTCACAGCCATCATAGGTAATATGATGTGGAGGAGGTGCTGCTGTGGTTGTGCTAGTCATTATCTCTTTTCCAATATCAGAGCCGTAAAACTTGCACTTGTAAAATTTAATATAACTGCTTCTTCCCAAATCAAATTTATAGCCGTGTCCTGAAGTGAGAATTTTTCCGGTTGGATTGCTGCCGTCGGTTGTCTTAACATAGGTAAAATCAGTAAGCCAGGGGCTCGTTGCGTTAGCAACGTTATATACTGCACCATTGTGGCCTGTCCAGGTAGGGACATTTTCTTTATCAAGCCAGACGTAATTGGTGCCGGTAAACTCAACTTGGCCACCGTAGCGTAAATCATTGGTCCAATATACTCCGTTGGTATCCGGGCCTTCCCAAACCACGCTCGGTAAGTTGTACAGGCCAGCTCCTATAATGGTTCCGGGATCGCTGCTATAATCCATTCTGATGGTAATTGGATATTCGTTGGAAAGTCCCGAAACTTTTATGTATTCAAGAGGGGCTGTCCCGACATAATAATTGACTTTTTCTTCATACACATGCACGCCGCATAGATAGAGATTGTCTCCTGCCTCAACGCCATTTTCACCCCAGACAATATTTTTAATACTATTCCAGGCATTGGCATACGAAGCACCGTCCTCTTTGCCATAAGTGCCGATAGCTGCAGGAGGTCTGACATACCAGTCAGTTGGGCCTTCGGTGGTAAATGAGCGGGAGGCAGTAAAAGAAGACTCAAAGGGGGTATCGGATGAATCTCTTACTTTTACTCTCCAATAGTAGATCGTATTTGGCTTCAAGATTGGCTGCCACTGGCCGTAATGAACTAGCCACCCAGACTCTTTGAGATTCGAAGAGTTAAATGAGGAAGTTTCATCAACCTGAAAATAATAATGTAGCGGTAAGGTTATGGAGCCGGTGAGCGCTGAAATTCCGCCAGTTACTCTCAAGGTCACTGCCTTATTTACTCCGGTCTCGCCATTGGCTGGGTATGCCATGGCCAGTTGGCCGTTACCCTTGTATAACTTTGCTTCGCCAACCAGCGCCAAGTGATTGCGTCCCATACTATCTTTAATATGCGTGGTTCCCTGACTGCCATCCGTAGCGCATGTCTCATGCATGAGCCATTCTGATTGAAGTAAGGTCGTACTGAAGCCCGCGGGTAATGCATGCCTGCCTGTGCCGCTATAATTACTCCAAAGGGCAGTTACTTCTGCTGAAGAAAGCAATCTATTCCAGAGTCTTGCCATAAAAATATCTCTTTTAAGTGGACCTTCGCCTTTTCCAATTAATAAGTCAGATGTATTTTTAATAGATGTCGGATTAATTGCGGCATTAACGTTGTTTCCTATCTCATTCCCATTTATATACAGTTTCAGTGTTTTTGAAGCTACTTCCCAGGTCATTATTGCATATACATAGCCTTCGTAATAACCAGAGGTGACTACTGCCTGGTTAGTGCCATCACCAACTTTCGCTTGAATCTTCTTACCAAAATTCTCATATTGTCCTTCGGTTATTCCTATTGCAAATCCTGCACTTGCCGCATTCCAAATAGTGTAATTTGGCCCTTTTTGCACAAATGAATCATGACGGGTTCCGGTCGTATGCGGTTGTATTTTCGAAATAGCCTCTATCGCGAAATCTTTTGTATAATCAAGATCGGCGACGCTTGCATTAGCCAATGAAGCATAACCGGTATTGCCTTCAAGTTTTAAAATACTATCTCCTGCATATGGCTGTAACGCAGCAAAACTCGCCGTCACTGTCTTATTCCCATTTATAGTTATTGTTGCTGGATTTGTTGATCCAGTTAAATCACCGCTCCAGCTTTCGAATATATACCCAGCATTAGCCGTTGCCGTCAAAGTTACAACTTCCCCGTATGTATAGGTAGTTTTATCCGGACTCTTGGCAACGCTTCCATTAGTGGCGTTAAGCGTTAGGCTATACTGAAGCTGGTTAAAGATGGGCGTAATATTCTTATTTGCATCCATGGTCAGAGTAACTGGATTCGCTGTTCCAGAAAGATTCCCAGACCAGCCAAAGAAGGTATACCCGGCATTAGCCGTAGCGGTAAGGGTAACCTGTTCTCCATAGCTATAGCTGGCCTTATCCGGGTTCTTGGTTACTACACCACCAGTAGCTGGATTAATGGTCAAGGTATAGCTAAGCGCACTAAAGTTAGCGGTGATATTCTTATTGGCATTCATGGTCACTGTGGCTGGATTGGTACTACCAGTTAAATCTCCGCTCCAGCTAGAGAAGGTATACCCAGCACTGGCAGTAGCGGTTAAGGTTACACTTGTCCCGGAAAGATAGCTGGCCTGATCCGGATTCTTGCCTACACTTCCTCCTGTACCACTAGTTACAGTTAAGGTATAGCTGGGAGGAGAAGTAGTAGTAAAGGTATAATCAGCTGATACTGCCTCTTTATTAGCAGCATCCTTGGATTTTACTCTATAATGATAAAGCGTACTTGCAGTTAGACCACTTAAATTCACACTATGGCTGGTAACTAAATTACTATCCAGTGTAGTACTTGCACCGTAGCTGGTTGTAGTACCATAATCTATCTGACTGGTTGAAACTTTGTCTGTACTCCAGGTTACAATGGCACCTGTTTGAGTTACACTTGATGCAGAGATATTTGTTATTTGTGGGGGATTATCGTATACACTCTTCTCCACAATTTCCATTGTCCCATTCACTGTATCCACATTCCATAAGTATGATATTCCATTCTTGATAAATTCCTTACTAATAATGTATGGCGTTTGATTACATGGCTTAATACCAGTCTTTGTTCGATAATCTGCGACTAATGCATACATTGAATCAAGAAAAGGCCCACCTTCATTAACTTCATTGAGCCCCAATTGGAAGGACGGATACCATTCAAACGGGACTCTGTTATATCGTGACGATAAAAGCGGAATAACCCATGCTGGCAAATTGTTGTTATTCACATCACCACACGATGTCAAAATCGGTTTACTGGAAGCAAACGATTGCAAGGCTGATCGTTGATCAGCAGTAAACAATGCCAGTGTAGTATTATTAAGTACTGGTGTAACTAAAGCACTATATTTACTGAGTGTGGCGCTATTAAGATCAGAAGCAAAAATAACCTTGAACTGAATATTGGCACGTATAACCATCTCCCAGAAAAATTGCATTTGCGTCCAGCCTAAATTAGTATTTTTATCCATCAAAACAGCTACTTTTGGTACAACAGGCTGCGCATTTGTAAGATCCAATGCATTCACCTGCTTATACGCATCTCCGAGAACTTGTAATGGCGTATAATCAGTAATATGAGTTACCCCCCAATGCACTCCATCTGCCATTCTAAATGATGCCTGAGCAAGTAAATATACCGACGTGCGTAAATTTACTGGCAATTCATTAGCAGAAGAATAGGTACTATACATCTGTGCACCCGAATACAAAGGCGTTCCTTGCGCTTCTGCAATATAATAAGATGCAGGGATATTGGTAACTCTTACAATTTGGGCGTTGCCCCACCCAGAAACCCTAAACCATGTTTGGCCGATTTCTCGATAAGGATATATAGCAGGGTCATCAATCCATGGACCTTCTGGAGCAATCATTTTCACATTCGCAGGAATTACTTTTTTATATTCTGCGTAAACACTGTCTCCCACATATGCTCTTTCGCTGTCAAACATTATTGCTTTTAAATTTGCCGGCCAATTAGTAAGAGCAGCCATCTGTTGTGGGGATACAGTATCAGCTGATCCATCACCACTTTTTACATACGCGTGATACTCTAAGCCATTTCTAGCCGCTGCTTCAGCCCATATCGGAACGTTGATAGAGAAATTATTACCTGATATATTACCGGGTGAACTATTTTGAATCGCATCTACACCGGCATTTTTATATCGTGTAAGTGTAGCATCATCAGTACCTTCAACCTGCCACAGCTTATACTGCATATAAGAACTGCCTATTTCATCTACATGCTCATATGCGCCGATGTCCCAGGCGCCGTCTTGGCCGCGGGTGTTGCCTTCAAAATCAAGGTTGTATGGAGAGCCCAGATTCGTGCCGGCATTGATTGCAGGGCTACCAGGCATGAGCTTAAAATCGTCTGGCTGACTGAAGTTCCCATTTGCATTGAGAAGTAGCGGATCAGCAAGAATGCTGTTGGCATCTTGGGAACTGGCTGTTTTCCAAGCAACAAAGTTGGCCTGGTTCTGGGATTTCCATGCCCATTTATTATCACTCCCGGAAGTATCCGGGTAATAGAGATTATTATCAATATCAACTGCATTAGTACCCGTAAAATAACTCTGGAAAATATGATAACCACCCAGTTTTGGCGATAAGAAAATATTGTTTTTAGCTGTAAATCCAGCTATGCTCTGATAAGTAGTCGGGGCTGAATAGATCCCCATGGCTACATTATAGAAAACATTATTGGCAATAAATGGCTTATTGCCATCATCGGCGGCACCGCCTTTTATCCTGATTGCTGCGCCAGAGCTGGTGTCCTTGACGGCATTTTGGCTTAAATTGTTAAAAATATTATTGTATATTTTCCAATTTTTCGTATTATTTTCAAAAGCTGTAAAATTATTACCATGTTTGGCGATTCCATAGTGGTAATTCTGGTTAGGCGTATCAATAAGATTAATAAAGCGGTTATAGCGAATAGTTACGTCATTCATCATGGCTCCACCGGTTACGTAATCAATAACGCCATCACCAGCCCAGTCGTGCACATAACAATGCTCAATCAGCAAATTACTTAAATTCTGACCCCCAAGTGCATGGCGGTCGCTTTTTGTTGCGTTGCTGTATTTGTTATCTATATCACCGCCACTGTAAACTTCGACATTTCGCATAATCCAATTATTGTGAGTGTAACCCACGGCATAAGTCCCGGTAGGAACGTCATGAATTATTGTGTTGGAAATAGTAATATCAGAGGTGCTATAACCAAAGGCTAAAATTCCCGTATAGTAACTAAAAGCAATCTCGCAATTGTTAATGATAACGTGGTCAGCCCCAGATGCAGAAGTGGTGTTGCAGAGCTGCAAAACTCTGTTGGCTCCACCGAATAACTTAAGATTCTCAACGTTTATATAGTCATGCCCATCAATATTTAAGGAAAAGTCCATGTTCGTATAAATGTCGTCTATAGTATCTCCATATGGGTTGACATAAAGAATTTTGGCAGTCGCGTCATGCCACATGCTACCTTCAGTGGCTGCTACCTCTGCAGCAGAAGTCACTGTCCGTAATAATCTCGGTGATGCGGTCGGATCCCCTTGCCATCCATAAGTAGATAGCCAACTCCAACTACTGAGGGAATAACTACTACCATTAGCCATAGGAGCAAATGATGAAGCGAGAATTTTTCTAGAACCAATGATGACGCCGGGATCCTCCGGATAATCTCCCCTAATGGTGATTGGCTTCCCCTCAACCCCTGAGATCTTTACGGCATTCTGGTTCTGGCTGGGACTAAAATCAGTTGCGTAGATATGCGTGCCGCAGACATAGAGCGCATCTCCAGCATTGATTCCAGTGCCGCCCCAGACAACTGATGCAAAACCATCCCAGGCATTTGCATATGAAGTTCCCGTATTGTTACCATAGGTGCCACTGCCTGGCCGGACATAC
>JACRDM010000071.1 GCA_016218565.1 Elusimicrobiota bacterium
AATATATCAGTTGCGACCGGGCGACGGTGTTTATACTTGATAAAAATGAACAGGTTTATCGCAGCCGGTTTATTATTGATCAGCAAGGTCGGATCGAGCTGGAAGAAAATATCTCCAGCGCCAGCAGCGACCGGGAATTGGCAGATTTGGTTTTAGGTAACCGGTGGTTAGTAGTCACCGCCGAAGGATTAAGCGCTTACCTGCCTTTAAAGAATGAACGTGGCGTGTTCGGGCTGGTCCGGGTGGACAATGTGGCGACCCGTACTCCTTTGAGCGAAGATCAGCTGAAACATTTCCAGGATTTTGTTTCCAAATTCGGAATCGGCGTCGAGAGCGCGTTGCTGCAGGAACGGAACCAGAACCTGACTGATGAACTGCTGATCTTGTCTAAGATCAATAATTCCATCGTCCGGACGATGGACTTGGGCGAAGCGCTGGAAATTATCCTGAAAAATATCGTCAAGCATTTGGGTGTGGACCGGGTCAGGTTATTTTTGATCGAACATGATAAAAATATTCTGCAGGGGAAAATAGCGGTTGATCGCCAGGGGACCATTCGTTCTATTGAGGAATATAAATACCCGGTTAAACCAGGCGGGAACGAAGTAGTGGAGGCGCTCTTCTCTAAACGAGTTGACGATATCCGTCAGAAACCGATTATTAATCTGCCCATCAAAACCAGAGATGAATATCTCGGCGTGCTCACCATTGATAATGTATTCTCCAAGCAACTTCTCGCCGCGGAAGACGAAAAATATCTCCTGCTTTTTGCCAATCAACTCGGGACCGCTATCCAGAGCATCCGCCTGGCTAAAAAAATGGCAGAAGCCACCATCATCGATAGCCTGACCAGGCTTTATGTGCAAAAGTATTTTAACCAAAGACTGGGCGAAGAATTAGCCCGGGCGCGGAGATTTAAACAAGAGCTATCCCTGTTGCTGCTGGATGTGGACCATTTCAAAGTATACAATGATACCTATGGCCATCCGGTAGGCGATACTATTTTACAGGAGTTAGCCAAGATCGTCATAAACAATACCCGTGAAGTTGATTTTGCCGCCCGTTTTGAAGGAGATGGGGTAGCGATGATTTTACCCAATACGCCGCGGGAGGGATCAAGGTCAGTGGCTTCCCGGATCAGACAATTGATCGAGAATCATGGCTTTGTCGTGCCTAACGGAGTGATAAACATAACCATAACTCTCGGTGTAGCCACCTTCCCAGGGGACACTGATGATAAAGAAGAATTGCTGAAAATATGTCAGGAAGCGCTTAACTGTGGCAAGGCTCATGGTCGTAACCAAGTGATACTTTACTCGGAAATATTCTAAGCTACTAAGCTTAAGAAGCAGGTAAACAATCGCCAATGACCATTAACCACATCTTCAACCTTTTTTTGCTGTTCTTCATAGGTATAATTACGGTCCTGCTGACCGGAATTTTTTTACAAAACAGGGGTTTAAAGAAGATCAGTCCGAAGGATGAAGAACCAGACTTAGGTCTGGCTGAGTTCAGCGTGGAAACTGAAATCGCGGTAAGCGTACTGAGTGAGGGCGTAGACGCAGTAGTGGCCTGTGACCTGACTGAAGCTATGACGTTTGTTAATTACCGTGGTGAAAAATTTCTAGAATATACCGCGGTAGAATTGCGGGGAAAAAACCTGCTGACCGTGGTGGCTGAACCGGCCCGCGCAGATTTAAAAAAGGAAATCAGTTTCCGTCAAGCTAACGAGTACCGGGTTATCCAAACGACCCTGCTCTCTAAGAACAATCGGCGCCTTGAGGTTATGGTCAAGATGCTGCCACTTTATCATAACGGTAAGATCGCCGGGTCTATTTATCTTTTCACTGACATTTCTTTCCTTAAACAAGCCGAAAAAGAAACTCAACTGCAGCAAAAAGAGCTCCAATCCCTGATTAAGCTGTGCGCGATGCTGGGCGCGAGCCTGGACCTCAAAGAAGTCCTGGATTTTATCGTCAAAGCCATTACTGAATTTGCCAGAGCTGACGCGTGTACCTTGCGCTTACTCAGCGACGACGGGCAGGACCTGGTTTTGAGCGCCAGCTATGGAGTCGAAGTTAGCCATCATCCGGAAAAAGTACGCCTGGACGGCAGTATTACCGGCCAGGTGGTACAGGGAAAAAGAGTCGTCATTATTCCTGATCTCAGCCAGGAATCCACGTATCAGTCTTCCCCGATCGTAGCTGAAGAAAAAATGGCTTCGCTGTTATGCATTCCACTGGTGGTGAAAAATACCGCTAAAGGGGCTTTTTGCCTTTATACCAAACAAACCTGCCAATTTACCCAGCGCCAAATTGACCTGGTCAAAGCCTTTGCCGACCAGGCGGCTATTGCTCTGGAAAATGCCCGGCTCTATTCCCAGGAACAGCAAATGGTAGTTAAATTGAGGGAATTAAATCAAGCCAAGAGTGATTTTCTCTCCATGGTCTCACATGAACTGCGTTCGCCGCTGACCTCGATCAAGGGCTATACCGCGCTGATGCTGGCTGGTCATGCTGGCGAGACCAACGAAAGCCAAAAAAGATTTTTAAAAATAGTGGAAGAGCAAAGCGATCACCTGACCAACCTGATCACCGAACTGCTTAACCTGTCCAGGATCGAGGCCGGACAGGTAAGAATGAACAAATCTTCGCTTAGCCTTAAAGCTCTGACTGAAACTATCGTGGACCGTCTGCGTTCCCACTTTGAGCAAAAAAAGATAAATTTGACCGCGATCATCCAGGATGATCTGCCTTTTGTCTACGCGGATAAGGATAAACTAATTCAGGTGTTGGCTAATTTCCTGACCAATGCTTTGAAGTTTACGCCTGAAAATGGCCGGGTGATCATTGAAATATTCGAGAAGGATAAAAATGTGGAGGCGCGTATCAGTGATACCGGGATTGGTATTCTGCCGGGAGAGTTAGAGAAAATATTCGAAAAGTTCTACCAGGTTGATTCTTCTTCCACCCGGCAGACTGGCGGCGCCGGTTTAGGGCTGGCTATCGTCAAGCGTATCGTCGAGATGCATGCCGGAAAAGTCTGGGCTGAAAGTGACGGGCCAAATAAGGGCAGCCATTTTTGTTTCCTCCTGCCGGCTTTCCGTCCCATGACTAGTGATAGAGAACTAGTGAGGGCTAGCCGTTCCAAGCGGGACCTGCCCGGGCAAAAAACTATCTTATTGGTTGATGCCGAACAGGATATATTAAACTTGCATAAAATTTATCTCGAAGACGAGGGCTATCATGTCATTTGGGCACTGACCGGACAGCAGGCTATCGCCCGTTCCCGGTCCGACCGGCCCGATTTGATCTTATTAGATATTAAATTGCCGGATCTAGACGGTATACAGGTATTAAAAACGCTTAAAGATGACCCGCAAACCAAAAACATCGCGGTCCTAATTGTTTCTGTTTTACCTGACCGGGAAAACCAGACCCGGCTGTTAGGGATTAATGATTACCTGACAAAACCAGTCGACAAAAAGCAGCTCTTGGCTAAAGTCAGCGAAACACTGGGAGAGCGCGGTGCGAAAAAACGGGGCACCGTGTTAATTGCTGATGACGAACCGAATGTCGTTGAATCGATCAAGATCAGCCTGCAGGAAGAAGGGTATAATACCAAAGTGGCCATTGATGGGGAAGAAGCTTTGGCCAAAACCAAAGAACTGAAGCCTGATTTGCTCCTGTTAGATGTGATGATGCCCAAAATCGACGGTTATGAAGTGCTTAAAACCCTGAAGAGCGATCCTGATTTATTTATTCAAAAAATACCGGTTATTATAATCTCAGCCCGTAAAATGGCAGAAGATAAACGCCAAGGCCTGGATCTGGGCGCGGCCAAGTATATAACCAAGCCGTTTAAAGTGAAAGAATTGTTGTCTGAAATAGCCAGAATTATTGGATAAAAGCCGCTGAAAAAAATCTGGCTCGTTGATGATGACCCGTTAATATTGGATTTATTTGAATTTGGTTTTGAGCCAGCCAGGGTTGAGATTATCCGCGCTCATAACGGCCGGGAAGGGTTGGAGAAAGCCTTAAAAAAAAGAAACAGTGGACTTGATCCTGCTAGCCGTAAGGCGGCCGGATCTTAATGGTTATGAAGTGTGCCGGCAGATCAAAAACAATCCTGCCACCAGAGCCGCTAAGGTGATCATGGTTTCGGCTAAGGCACAAAAAGAAGAAATTGAGGCCGAGCTCCAAGCCGGGGCAGACGAATATATTACCAAACCCTGTGATCCGTTGCGCCTGGTGGAGAAAATAACTAAACTGTTGGACTAATTTAAAGCATAGGAGCAACGCCCGTCCGATACTTGAAATAGGAATTATTAAGAGGGGGATGACATGCCCGGTAGGAAAATACTGGTGATAGAAGATGATGCTTTAATCAGAGAATTAGACCGGCTCAGTTTGGCTGCCGCGGGTTTTGTAGTGGTCCTGGCGACAGACGGGTTCCAGGGACTGGAAATGGCCCGTTCTGAAAATCCCGACTTGATCGTCCTGGATATAATGCTGCCCAAAATGGATGGATTTAAGGTTTGCCGCATCCTGAAATTTGACGATAAATATAAACACATACCGATCATCATGCTGACCGCGCGGATCCAGGAAGTTGATAAAGAAACCGGCTTCAGGACCGGGGCCGATGCTTACATGACGAAACCGTTTGAGCCGGAAGAATTAATTAAAAAAATAAATCAGGTATTGGCCGACGCTGAGAAAAAACCGGGGCCCAAATGAAAGGTGAAAAGAAAAAGCTTGGCGAAATCCTGGTTGAAGCGGGCTTAGTTAGCAAGCAGCAGATAGAAGAGGCCTTGCGAGTCCAAAGAGAAACAGGCGAACGCCTGGGCAAAGTATTGGTGCGTTTGAATTTACTCAATGAAGACACGCTGATCAATTTCCTGGGAGAACAGTTGGGCATTCCCCATGTGGACCTGCAAGACTATCTGATGGACCCGGACACCATTAATCTCGTCTCGGAGTATGTAGCCCGGAAATATCAGTTGATGCCTTTGTTTAAAATTGGGGATATCTTGACCGTGGCGATGGTGGACCCGTTGAATGTCTTTGCTATCGACGAGGTAAGTTTAAAAGCCGGGTGCGCGGTTGAGCCGGCCTTAGCGACTGAAAGTGATATTAAGCGAGCCATCGACCAGTATTACGGTGTCACCGGCACCATGGAGGAGGTGATCAAGAAGATCGAGGAAGAAGAAGGAGAATTGTTAGGGACTGGTGAGCATGAGATAGAAACTAAAAAATTAGCAGACCTGGCGGAAGAAGCTCCGGTTATAAAATTAGTGAACCTACTGATCGTAAATGCTATCCGGGACGGCGCCAGCGATATTCACATTGAACCGGAAGAAAATATGCTGCGTATCCGGTATCGTATTGATGGGGTGATGCAGGAAGTGCCGGCTCCGCCCAAGAATTTGCAGGCCGCGGTTATTTCTCGCTTGAAGATCATGTCGGAAATGGATATTGCCGAGAAGCGGTTGCCACAGGATGGCCGTTTCAGGATAAAAGTTGAGAATCGTCAGGTGGATATGCGTGTCTCAACATTGCCGACTATTCACGGCGAGAACGTGGTGATGAGGATTTTAGATGTTTCCAAAGCCCTGTTGGGCCTGGAACAATTGGGTTTTGCGCCGGATGTATTGGGAGACTTTACCAGGACCATTAATAAATCTTATGGAATCGTTTTGGTGACTGGCCCTACAGGCAGTGGTAAAACTACCACGCTCTATAGCGCGCTGAACGTGATTAACACTGTTGACAAGAACATTATTACTGTTGAGGACCCGGTGGAATACCGGCTCAAGTTGATCCGCCAGGCCCAAGTCAATGTCAAAGCCGGCTTGACGTTTGCCTCAGGTCTAAGAGCTATTTTGCGTCAGGATCCTGACATCGTGATGGTGGGTGAAATCAGAGACTTGGAGACAGCGGAAATTGCCATTCAGGCGGCCTTGACTGGTCATTTAGTGTTTAGCACCCTGCATACTAATAACGCGCCAGGCGCCGCGACCAGGTTGGTGGACATGGGTGTCGAGCCCTTCCTGGTATCATCGTCAATATTAGCGATCATTGGCCAACGCCTGGTGCGTAAAATCTGCCTCAATTGCAAGGAAGAATATCATCCACCAGAGGCCTTGTTAATGCAGGCGGGGTTGGATCCTAAAAAAAAGGACTTAAAAGTATATCATGGAAAAGGTTGTAAGATGTGCTTGGATACTGGCTATAAAGGCCGTATTTGTATCTTTGAACTGTTCTTGCCAAATGATAAGATCAGAAGTCTGATCGTGCAAAAAACCTCTATGGACGTCATCAGGAAAGAGGCCGTAGGCGCGGGTATGAAAACCATGCGCGACGATGGCCTGATCAAGGTGCTGCAAGGGGTGACCACAGTAGCAGAAGTGATCCGGGCGACGCAGGAAGACTAATAATAGAAATATCAAAAATCAAAAATATTATATCAAAATGACAATGATAAATTAAAATATTAATAAGCCAACGACTTTTTTTCTATTTGATATTTAAATTTTGGTTTGTGATTTTGATTTTCAAATTCTAATATTTTATTTGAGGTACTTCGTGCCGGTATTTGTTTATAAAGCCAGAGATGAATTAGGCAAACAGATCAAAGGGGTCATGGAAGCTAAAACTCGCGAGGCTCTGGCGGCTAAACTAGGTAGTATTGGTTACTTTGTCACTAATATTACCGAGCAGAAAACAGCAATAAAGCTTAGTTTCGGGGAACGGTTCATTAAGGTTAGGACCGAAGACCTGATTCTTTTTAATGTGCAATTGGCCAATATGATCGCGGCTGGCTTATCGCTGCTAACCAGTTTGCGGACCCTTACCAAACAGGTGGAAAACCGCAAATTCCGGGAAGTTATCCAGGATGTGTACCGGAGCATTGAAGCTGGCGGCACCTTTTCTGATTCCCTGGCCAAGCATCCCAAAATTTTTACCCCATTAATGATCCATATGATCCACGCCGGCGAGGTTAGCGGCACTTTGGATAAGGTATTAGACCGCCTATCTGTTTTTGCCGAGCATCAGGCTGATCTGGAAGAGAGAATCAAAAGCGCCATGGTCTATCCGATCATCCTGGTTATCGTCGGCTTTAGCGTTATTATGTTCCTATCTATTTTTCTTATTCCCATGTTTGTTGATGTGTTTCTGAAAGCCGGGGTCACGCTCCCGCTGCCGACGAAGGTGGTGTTCATTTTCAGCCAGATCGTCAAAAAATACTGGTATGCGCTGATTGCCGGTGGCATTGGCCTGATGGCGGGCCTAAAATACTATGTCAACACCTCTAACGGGAGATTGGTCTTTGATAAATATTTATTGAAAGTTCCGGTTATTGGCTTGTTAGCCAGGAAACTAGCTATTGCCAGGTTTGCCCGTACCCTGTCTACCTTAACCGCCAGCGGCGTACCCATCCTGGAATGTCTCGAAATCGTCGAAAAAGTGGTAGGCAATGAAATCATCTCACGAGTGATCAAGCGGGTCAGAGAAGGGGTCAGTGAAGGCGCTAAATTAGCTGAGCCGCTGCGGATCAGTGAAGAGTTTCCCCCAGACACTATCCAGATGATCGCGGTAGGAGAAGAATCAGGCAGCCTAGATGTCATGTTGACCAAAATTGCCGATTTCTATGATACCAGCGTCAATTATAGCGTTAAGAAACTGACCACCCTGATCGAACCGTTATTCCTGATCCTGGTTGGTTCTGCGGTAGGATTCTTGTTAGCCAGCGTCTTCCTGCCGATGTTTGAGATGATGAAAATTATTAAGTAAAGATTCCGGAGATTATTAAAGCAGATTACGGTGATTAAGACTATGGTAAAGGACTTGCGTTTTACACAAAAAAGTGGTATGTTTATAGTAGAGGGGAGGTGAAAAAAAATGATGAGGTTGTTGAAAAGTAAAAAAGGTTTTACCTTGATCGAGTTGTTGATCGTAATGGCAATCATCGCTATTTTAATCGGTATCAGCTTGCCGCGTTTTAGAGGTATGCAAGATGAGGGGCAAAAGTCTAGGGCAAGATCAAACTTGGCTACCGTGAGAACCGCTGTGGAAGCATATGCCGCTGCCCCGCGTTCCAATGGATTATCAAAATATCCTGATAATGGAGCTGATACAGCTCCTCAACAAAATGCCGGAGCTGCTCTGTCAAGAGTTGCCGGGACAGGTTGGGAGACTACCCGTTTAATGGTGGCTTGGGTTGTCGCTGGAAATTTAGGCACAAGGGGACCGGTAATGCTTGCCACCGAATTGTTTGACCCCTTTTCACCAGCGGCCGGTAATGTGGAATATGGTTATTATCAAAATAGTGGGTATTATGTAATATGGTCTAACGGTACAGGTAGAGTAAATACAGCTTGTACTATTAGTAATGCTGGACTTGCAACCATCGTGGGCACTTCAGTTTTTGTCACTAACGGTCGTGATGCTAATAATCAGCAAAGCAATTAATTTATCGTAAGGGATAAGGTGGCTACTTAAGTTTTTATTAAAAAACCTTTGGTAGCCACCTATACCTATTACAGGATACTAGGGTAAAAAATGCGCAAACCCAACCAAGGCTTTACGATCATGGAAATACTTTTTGCGGCGGCCCTGTTAGCTGTCGGCCTGGCTGAAGTGGTAGTTATTATGGGTGAAGGGCAGTTCCATAATAATCTGAATAGAATGAATATAGTGGCGCTGAGTTTGGCCAAGGAACGAATGGAGATTACTAAAAATTTGCCATATGCTGGTGTTAATCCTGTAGCTAGTACAGGATATCCGGCCCCTTACCTGGATTATTCATATCAAGTTCTTGTCAATTCTGTCGGGGTTCTACCTGGACAAATAAAAGATGTGGAGGTGCGTGTTTCTTATAGCGCGGCTAAAGGCACTACTAATTCTATAAATTTGGAAACATATATTGCTAATTATTAAAGACTAAGAAGTGAGGTGAAGGATTATACCCCAGGAAAAAGGCGTAACTATCGTTGAGTTATTAGTAGCCATGGCGCTGCTGGCGATATTGCTGGTAGTAACCGTGACTTTTTATCCGCCGGTCATCAAGACTTTCAATGCCGGCAAGGATGATTTTGATTTAAGGAGCGATCTAGCCACGGCCAGAGAGGTGATGAGCAATTATCTCACTAAAGCCAGCACGTTTACTATGGTCAATCCGGGCCGGATGAATTTTACGGCCAATGTCGATGTCACCACCCCCCTATCTGAGAATTGCACTTTTTATCTTTATAATGCCAGTGATGCGGGTTGGCCAACAACATATCCTTATGTTTCTTATGAGTTGCGTTATACCGAGGTTAATGTTTTTGGCAGCGGCCGGACTATCGCGTATAATCTGAACCCGCCTAATCTTCCCACTTTTCCAAGTACTTATTTTGAAAGTAGAGGGAATAATAATATAGCTGTTAATTTAAACGCCACTAAGAACACGCAGAATTTCGAATTGCGTTTTGAGATCCATCCGCGTAATTTATAGTATAGAATTTAATAATTCTATACTTGATTACACAGATTTTAAAGAAAGATTATCCCCTGCTGATCCCGATAACTCGGGATCAAGGCTGCGGGGACAGGCACAGATTAAAAATATGGGAAAATATTCAGTAAGGCATAATAGATCCGGGTTTGCCCTTATCTTTGTATTTTTCTTTGTTATCCTGGTGGCCGGCATAGTGCTTGCTTATTTAAATATGAATTCACAGAGTACCGCCAATGTAGGAATTAAGCAAACAGAAATGCAAACGTTTTATGCTGCCGAAGGTGCCCAGGCTAGGGCGGTGCAGTATTTGCAACTTGACACGCTGGGTATTTGGAATACTATTCAGCCGGCAGCTGGCGCGTTGGGGACATATGGACCAATTACTGAAAATTTATGGACCTATCAGAGTATCTCTTATGATTTCATAGTTGATAACTGGAACCTGGCCTATAGATTTAACCCCGTACCGTTTGGTCCAACAACAGCAAGCACAACTCCTTTGCCTCTGCCTGCGGGAAATCCTATGAATGCTATTGATGGGGCGGTAGGGACATTTTGGCTCGCCGGAGTTCCCCGATCATTAACCATAGATTTCCCAGCAGGATCAAATTATACCATTAACGAATTTCGAATTAGATCTACAGGTCCTGCCGGCCAAAGACCATCCGATTATACATGGGACGTAAATATAAATGGATCAGGTTGGCAGTCTACAGGAATTAATGTTTCTGGTAATAATACTCCAGAAAGGATGGATTTTGTGAATCCCCCTTTGCAAAATGTAATCGGAGTACGTATTAATATTACAAATGTTGGTAATGTGAGAATAAACGAAATCGAAATCCCTTGGGTGCGCATTCGTTCAAGATGCAGGATTAATAATAAAAGCGGCACCAGTTATACAGAAAAATATATCCGCAGTTGCGTGTTAAATAATGGGTTAATTGGCGGTACTACCGCAGTTTTTAAGATTACTCCGAGTACATTGCCCGGAACTAATATTACTTCTATCTGGGATGAGATCAGTTACGATACTTATACTACCCCGAGTGATTTTTAAAAAAGGAAGAGATGATTGAAACTTATCCGTAATACACAGCCTTCGTTAGGACTGGATATCGGGACTACCTCGGTAAAAGCCGTGGTGCTGAAGGAGGGCGTCAGCGGTGTGGCCATCGTTGATTATCGCATTGAAGAATTCCCTTTGAGCACCGAGAAAAAGGAAAATGTTCCCCTGGAAACAGTGCTGGAAGGTTTACGTAAATGCCTGGCCGGCCTTAACCTTAAAAAGATGAAGGTTACCACCGTAGTGTCTGGCCAGCGGGTTTCAGTGAGAAAAGTGCTGGTTCCCAATATGCCGAAAGAAGAGTTGCTGGAAGCTATAAAATGGGAAGCCAAGGAACACATTCCCTTCCCGATTGAAAATGCGGTCATTGATTATCATTTGATCGGCGAAGTGCTGGATAAAGGGGCAAAAAAATTAGAACTCCTGGTAGTAGCCGTAGAAAAATTCGTCATTGACCAGCATTTATCCCTGCTGCAGAATATCCAGGTTAGGCCCGCCTCGATCACCGTTACCCCATTCGCTTTAGTTGCCGTCCTGCGGGAAAATGATTATCTCAAGGCTGATAAGACTTTCGCGGCAGTCAGCTCGGGGGCCGATGCCACCACGATTAATATTTTTAGCGGAGAACACCTGGTCTTTAACCGGGGAATCCCGCTGGGCGGCAATAATATCACCAGGGCCATGGTCGGTACCTTGATCTCTGATTCTGGACAAGTGGAGTTAGATATCAACCAGGCAGAAATTCTGAAAAAAGACTGGGGCGTGCCTGATGAGAAGAATCCCCAGCAATTAACCCCAGAGATCAGTAGTATCCAGATCGCTCCTCTGATGCGGCCGATACTGGAACGTTTAGCCAATGAAATACGCCGCTCGCTAGACTACTACCGCGAAGAATCAAGAGGAAAGCGGGTAACCAAAGTAGTGCTTTTGGGTGGCAATGCAGAATTAAAAGGACTGGAAACATTTTTAGATAATGCCTTGGGAATACCAGTGGAGATTTGTCATCCCCTGAAACATCTTGAGCTCGAGCTGTCGGAAGAACGCAAGAAAGAACTGGAACAGCTAATCCCGCGCTTAGTGATTGCCCTGGGCGCCAGTCTGCAAGGGACGAAAGGGATTAACCTTTTACCGCCAGAATTAAAAGAGCAGGCGGCCAGGACCGCGCGCAGCGCCATGACCGCAGTAATCAGTTTTTTAATTATTTTTATTTTCAGCATGGTCTATGCTTCTTTATATATGCAACGGCGGACTTATGAAAAAGTGATAACTAGTAACCAGGCGGCCTTAAATGATTTGAAACAGCAGGTAGCCAGGGCCTATGAGCTGCAGCAATTAAAAGAAAAAATGACGGCCCGGCGGAATTTGATTAATCTGCTCATGATGGGCAACCCGAGATGGGTCGAGATGATGAAAGCCCTTAGCAATCTTACCCCGCGCCGGATTATCCTGGAAGAGGTGACTTTTGCAAAAGAAGTAGAGACTAACACCGCGCCTGTCCCTGTGCCGCCGCCGGGGGAGGCTGGAGCAGCAGTTGCTGAACCTGTGAAGGTGCCATTCCCAGGGCTTAATATCAAAGGGATGGTTATGTTGGGCGGTGACCGGCCGGAAGCCATTCTGGCGCAATTTATGCAGTCGTTGGAAAAATCAACTTATTTTATGGAAACAGACCTGTATTCCCTGACCAAAGCGCTGGCCGGAACGGGGCTGGATAAGAATTATATTAATTTCGAGATACAATGTAAATTAAGAAATTTCAGTGGTGGAGAATAAAGAACAAGGCACAAAGGTTTAAAGCAAAAACAGGCACAAAGGAAGTACAACGTGGTGAAAAAACCAGGCAAAAAAGAAAAGATGCTGTTAAAATATTTTGCGATTTTTGCCATGATTGCCTTGGGGTTCCAGTACCTCCTGATCCAGCCAACGCGGGTCAAGATTGCCCAGAAGAAAGAAGAAGTCCGAAAGATCAATGATGAGATCCAGCGGGCTTATGAGTTTCTGCGGGATTTAAACAGGATCCGGGAAGAAGCAGACAAGATGGAAGAATTATGGCAGATTTTTAAAGCCAAACTTCCTGATTCTAAGCAAATTCCTTTGCTGCTCAAGGCTCTGGCTAATGTTGCCAACCAGGCTAATATTAATTATGTTTCCATTAATACCAAGCCTATGGAAACAGGAAACTCGCAGGGAGGCTTGACCTATAGCCGCTTGCCGATAGAGATCACTTTACGGTGCCGGTATCGTAATTTAGGCGAATATTTGGCTAATTTGCGGGACATGCCCCGCCTGGTTAAAGTAGATAGTTTAAAGATTGTACGCAATAAAGAGATTTTGCCTAATGTCGATGTTACGATTGATGTGTATACGTATGTGTTGACTAACGAGGGATAGAAATACCAGGCACAAAGGGAAGAACGAGGAACAAAGGCACAAAGATTTAAGTACAAGGCACAAAGTTAAAAGAAAGCGAGAAGTTCAATATTAGGCACAGAGGCACAGAGTAAAAGATCTATAATTTTGTTTCTAATTAGCCTTATTCTTATACTTACTTTGTGCCTGCTTTTGTTTTAAAACTTTGTGCCAAGTACTTGTTTTTAACTTTATGCTTATTTTGAGAGGGTTTAACAGCGTGAGTTCACCAACAACTGGAGGCGCTCCTCCAGACAAGAAAAAAATGTTCCTGCTGGCAGGATTGGGACTGGTGATCATCATGGTGTATAAGCAAATGGCGTTGTCGCCGCCGACACCGCCGCCGGACGCGCAGTCAGTCGATAGTGGCGTCGGGCCAGTAGTAGAAACACCTTCTGGCGAAGAACGTGCGCCAACTACTACTGAAGAACCTAGTCCCAAGGAAAGAATTGAAACCGCAGGCCAATCCTGGGGCCGAGATCCTTTTATTGGGGATGATACCGTGGATGCGCAAAATACCGGAACCACTCCGGTGATGACCAGGCCGCAAGTCAACGAGGAAGCAGCTCTAATGCTTTCCGGCATAGCCTGGAGTAAAAACAAAGCCGCGGCCATCATTAATGGCCAGATAGTGCGCGCCGGGGATTTATTGCCGGTAAAAGGGAAAAAGATATATAAGGTGCTTAGTATTTTGAAAAACCGAGTGATCTTGCAAGGTCAGGATAAAACTATTACGCTACGGGTAAGGGGAGGATGAGGAAGTCCAAATTCAAATATCAAATATCGAAAATCTAAATTATCTAAAATAGAGATGATAAGAATTATTTACGCGCGGCATAGGAGGTAGGGCTAAATGAAAAGAATTGTAAAAATTGTAATATGTATTCTCTTTTATTTCATTGTTGGTAGCCTGGCGTCGGTTTTGACAGCAGAGACGGCAGATATATCAACGGAGCCGAATTTCTGGGAGTTGATCAGGCAGAAAAAGATCTCTATTGATTTTAAAAGTGCCGACCTGGATGATGCCCTCCGCTTGCTAGCCCAGCAGAATAATATTAATTTCTATCTCGCGCATAAAACCCGCGGGAAAAAAATAAATTTCTATTTTAAAGATGTTCCCCTGGAAGAAGTGCTTAATTCCATCCTCCTCAACAGCGGGTTCGTCTATCAGGTTTTTCCGGCAAAAAATATAATCGAGGTGAAAGCTAATGACGAGAATAAATTGGATACGCGCATTTTTAACGTTAAGTACGTCGACCCTTTAGTCATTAAGAATACCCTGGTCAATATTATCGGGCCGCAAGGCACGATCAGTGTCGACCGGGAAAATAAAGTATTGATCATTACCGAGGCTTACCAGAATTTTAACAAGATCATAGAGGTGATCGACTCTTTGGATATTAAAGCAACCAGTAATCCGGAAAAGAGCTCCGCGGCGCCTGGCGAAGTATTTACTAAAGTGTTTAATCTGCAATTTGCCAGCGCCTCTAAAATTAAGGAGGTGGTAGCGAAATCCCTTTCCGAGGGTGGCAGTATTGATGTGGACGAAGGCCTTAATTCATTGATCATTAAAGACCGGCCGGGGGTTCTGGAAAACATCGGCGATCTAATTCTTAGGCTGGACCGGGAAACTCCACAGGTTATCATCAGCGCGGAATTGATCGAAGTGAATACAGGAGTGCTCAGTGAGATCGGGGCCAAGTGGATCTACCAGCCTGGCAGCCATGGCCAGGTCCTGACCCTCAATAGCCAATACAATACTCCGCCGGTGGTAGGGTCAAGCGCTGAAAATTTAGGGTTTGTCACCCAGCCGCTCGGCGCCAGCCTGGTGTATGGAGAAGTGACCGATAAATTCCGGGGCCTGATTAATGCTCTCGTAACCACCAGCCAGGCAGAAGTGCTGTCTAACCCGATGATCACCGTGGTAAATAATGAAAAAGCCAAAATAGAAATAGCCGAAAAAATTCCCTATAACCAATTTTCCGGTTTTGACGCTAAAGGCAATCCGCAATATGCCACGGAATTTATTGACGTAGGGATCACGCTGACTGTTACCCCGCACATTAAGGAAGGTAACGTCGTTAACCTGGAATTAGAGCCAGAGGTGAGCTATCAGTCAGGGGAACGTATCGGTATTCCTATCCGGGCGACGAGAAAAGCGTCTACCAAGGTAAATGTGCGCGATGGTAAAACCATTGTTATTGGCGGGTTGACCTCGAATCGGAAGTCCCGCACGGTATATAAAATCCCGATTTTGGGCAGCATCCCGCTGCTTGGCCAACTTTTTCGGATGAATAATGATAGTGTCGATAAAGTTGATTTGATGATTTTTGTTACGCCACGAATTGTTTCCAGCGGAAAAATAGAAGAATATTCCTCCCAGAACAAACAAAGACTCGAACCCCGTTAGACCTCCAAGAACTATCGGGATAAGTTAACTGATAACGTATCAAAGTTTATTTAAGAAATAACCTGAATCCGGTTTATAACTTTTCATGGAGGTCTAACGGGGCGAACTGTAGGGAAATAAGACGGATGAATAAGCTTGACAAAGGCCGGCAGATATAATAGAATCTCTCTAATAGAGAAAGGCCAGGGATTACTTATTTTAAAGTATAGGAATTTCAATCCTATACTTGATTGCCCAGATTAAAAATCAGATTATTCACTGTTATTAGATATAAATTATCTAACCGGGCAGGCAGATTTAAGCCAGAGCTGGTAAGCGGCGTAATCATTTAGAAATCTGTGCCTGTCCTCGCGGGTTTGACCCCGCTAATTTGGGATCCGCAGGGGATAATCAGTTAGCGAAGTCTAACTTGGGATACAGATATCCAATGGGCCTATAAATTATCGACGCCAAGGTCGGGTTGAGATTTGAAATCAGCGCCTGTTCTCCCTGCTTTGATCCCGATTTGTCGGGATCAAGGGGGGATAATTTGTTTTAAAATCCGTCCTGTCCCCCGTAGTGGGGAGAAATCCCGCTTGACGACAGAATAATTACGGATAAGCTTATGATTTGATGTAACCCTTGAGTTAATTTGGACAGCAATAAGTATAGAAATAGGTTGAAGGAGGACGCCGGAGCATGATCCAGGAAAAAAAGCAGGAAGGGACGTCCCAATTAGTAGTATTCAACTTAGCCAATGAAGAATATGGCGTGGCCATTGGGCAGGTTCAGGAAATTATCCGTCCTCAGGGTACTACCCGTATTCCCGGCATGCCTAGTTTTATCGAAGGGGTTATTAATCTGCGTGGTAAAATAATCCCCATCATCGATTTGCGGGAGCGGTTCAGCCTGGTGAAAAAAGAGAGCGATGCCAGGACCCGGGTAGTGGTAGCTGAAGTTTCCAGCCAGACGGTTGGGCTGGTCGTTGATAGCGTGAGTGAGGTATTGCGCCTGGCTAATGAGGCGATCGACCCGTTACCTCCGACGATTACTGATATTGACGGGGAATATTTAAAAGGGGTGGGGAAATTAGACCGACGGCTGATCATACTGCTCGACTTGGAAAAAGTGTTGACTGACCTGGAAAAAAGCACCCTGGAAAAAATAAACAAAACTTTAGCTGAAGAAACCACGAGTAGCGGCGGCGCTAAAAAGGAGACCGCGGCTAAAGCAGAATAATTATGAGCGTGGAATTGAGTAAAGCGAGTAACCAGTGGCGACGAGTAGCGGCTAAATTTGAAATTTAGGAATAAACAAATACCATGACCTTTGCAGAGCCTGATTTTGATCTGTTAGTGCGGAAAATATTACGGGAGCGCGGGTTTGACTGCCGGCAATACCGGGAAAGCTATTTGAAACGCAGGTTCGGAGTGCGTCTGCGGGCCTGGAAGATAGCCACCTTCACTGATTATGTCAGTATTTTGGACCAGCATCCGGAAGAATATAATAAGCTCTTTGATGATATCACGATCAATGTCACCCAGTTTTTCCGGGATATTACGGCTTACGATACTTTTGATAAAACCGTGCTGCCGCTAGTTTTGGCAGCTAAGAAAAAAACGCAAAGTAATATCATCCGGATATGGAGCTGCGGTTGTTCCAGCGGGGAAGAACCATATTCTATCGCGCTTTGTCTGGCTGATCGTCTGGGGACCAAGATCAATAATTACAGTATTACCATATTTGGTTCGGATATTGACGATCTTAGCTTAAATCGGGGGCGGGCGGGGATTTATGGCGCCGCGAGCCTGGAGAACGCCCCGGCTGATATAGTAGCGAAATATTTTGTCCAGGACGGTAACAAATTTGCCATCAAAGATGAGATCAAATCACTGGTAAAATTCATCAAGCATGATTTTATCCGGGAAGAACCGTTTAAGAACCTGGACCTGGTATTCTGCCGTAACGTAATGATCTATCTCACCCGGGAAATGCAGACCAGGTTGCTAGTTAATTTTTATAAAAGTATAAATGCTAAAGGCTTTCTGATATTGGGAAAAGTGGAAGGATTAATGAGCGCGAACGAAGGGCTGTTTGAACGGTTTAATATTACGGAGCGTATTTATCAAAAAGGGTAAAAAATAAAGACAATTTCAAAAATCAAGTGACAAAATCCAAAGGAATCTTTAGCGCATAATCTTGGAATAAGTAATTTAATGGCCCTTACTGATTTATGTGGGTTTTTAATTTTATTTGGAATTGTATTAGAAAAGGAGGCGAGAAGTATGGGGACAAAAATCCTGATCGTAGATGACTCAGCTTTTATGCGGATGACTCTCAAGAATATCCTCTCCAAAGAGGGCTATGAAATAGCGGGAGAAGCCGAAAACGCAGAACAAGCGGTAGCCAAATACACCGAGACCCAACCCAATCTGGTAACGATGGATATCATTATGCCGGGTGAGAATGGAATCAAGGCGGTAAAAGAGATCATGAAAGTAAATGCCAGCGCTCAGATAGTGATGGTCAGCGCCATGGGGCAGGAAGCTCTGATCGTTGAAGCTATGCAGGCTGGGGCTAAGAATTTTATCATTAAACCTTTTCAGCCGGAAAAAGTGATCGAAGCGGTCCGGAAAGTGCTTAAACCGTAACTCCAGAAGGGGGCCTTAGTTGTGGACAAGATAAAAGTATTTGTCGTCGATGATTCTAATTTTATGCGTAAGATCATCACCGATATGTTGAATTCTGACCCGCAGATCACGGTAATTGGGACGGCCAGCGATGGCCGGGAGACTGTGGAAAAGGTCAAAGCCTTGGCTCCGGATGTGATTACCCTGGATATTATCATGCCGGAAATGGATGGGTTGACCGCCTTGGAACAGATCATGAAAATATGCCCGACACCGGTAGTCATGTTCAGTAAAGTGACTCGCGATGGAGCTGAAGCGACACTCAAGGCCCTGGAATTTGGAGCAGTTGATTTTGTCACCAAGCCCCAGGATGCGGACCTGGGCAGTATAAAAATGGAGATCGACAAAGTCAAAACCGAACTAAGCGATAAGATTAAGATCGCGGCCTGTATTGACCGCAATAAATTGAAAGCGCTTTATCCTCCGACCAGGAGCGGGGAAAAAATAACCAATGTAGCCGAACCGACGGAACGCATTATTTGTATCGGTTCCTCCGCGGGCGGGCCGAAAGTATTAATGGAAATAGTGCCGCAGTTACCCTTTGATCTGAATAGCGGGGTACTGGTCGCTCAGCATATGCCGTCATTCTTTATCAAGTCGTTTACCGAACGGCTCAGTAATATTTCCAAGATCAGCGTGCGCGAAGCCAGGATCGGCGATATTGTCACTTCAGCGACGGCTTTCCTGGCTCCTGAAAGTTATACGATCAAAGTGGAAAAGATCAAGAAAGGCAGCGCGATTACTTTATCAAGTGAACCCTCAGTGCATCGGGTCAAGCCGTGCATTGATTCCATGATGGAGGCCGCGGCGCAGGTATATGGCTCTAACTCCATAGGTGTCCTGCTCAGCGGTATGGGGCGCGATGGTGTCAAGGGCCTGCAAACGATTAAAGCCGCGGGCGGCAAAACCATTGTGCAGGATGAATCTTCCAGCATCGTCTTTGGCATGGCTAAAGCAGCTATTGAAGAGGGTGTAGTTGATAAAGTGGTTTCGGCTAATAAGATCATCGAAGAAATTATTAAATTAATTTAAGAGGTTATTTATGACCGAGGATATGTCGCGCTACAAGGATATGTTTATCAGTGAGGCGACAGAATATCTGCAGAATCTGAATAAGTCCCTGCTGAGCCTGGAAAAAAACCCGGAAAACCTGGAATTGCTCAATGAAATCTTCCGGTTGGCGCATACCATGAAAGGTATGGCCGCAACTATGGGGTACCAAAAAATTACTACCGTGGCCCACCAGATGGAAGACGTGCTGGACCGGCTGCGCCAGCAGGAATTGAAAGTAGCACCGGAAATAATAGAGACTCTGTTCAAAGCTTTAGATGTGCTTGAACCGTTAGTGCGGGAAATAGTCAGCGGCGAAGATAAAAAAGTAGATATTAACGAGATCATTGTCGACTTAAGAATGATCATGGAACAAAAACAACCTGCAGCCGCGTCGCCAGCTAAAGAAACAGAAGCAGGAACTCCCCCGGACGAAAAAAAAACAGTAAGTAAAGAAGGCGAAAAAAAAAGAGCTCAAAATAGTGTCAGAATTAATATCGAACATCTTGACAATCTGATGAATTTAGTCGGTGAATTGGTAATCAATAAAGCTCGGCTGTTCCAAATTGGAGCCAATTATAAATTAGGAGCGCTTAATGAAAGTTTAACCCAGTTAGAACGTATCACCGGCAGTTTGCAGGAAGAAGTTCTTAAAACCAGAATGATCCCGGTTTCCCATATCTTTGACCGGTATCCGCGGGTGGTCAGAGACCTGGCGAAGCTTAAAAATAAAGAGATAAATTTTGAAATTGAAGGATCGGATATCGAACTGGACCGGCTGATCGTAGATGAGATTAATGATCCGTTGATCCATTTGATCAGAAATTCGGTAGACCATGGCATCGAAACCCCGCAGGAAAGGGTAAAAAATGGGAAAAGCGAAGCTGGTTATGTAAAACTTTCAGCCCGGCGTGAAAAAGGCTACGTGCGTATCGAATTAACTGATGACGGTAAAGGCATGGATCCGCAGGAGATCGCGGAGAAAGCTATTGAAAAAGGAATGATGACCAGGGAAAAATTAGTCCTGCTGACAGAGCAGGAAAGGCTCATGCTAATCTGCGAGCCGGGTTTTTCCACTGCGGCGGAGATAAGCGATACCAGCGGCCGCGGCGTAGGCATGGATGTGGTCAAGACCAAGGTAGAGGCCTTCAATGGTTCAGTGACCATTGAAACCCAGAAGGGTAAAGGGTCCACCTTTATTATTAAGTTGCCTTTGACCCTGGCCATTATCCAGTCCCTCATGGTCAAGGTAGCAGAGGAGGTTTATGCTATACCGCTCTCTAATATTACTGAAATAAATTCTTTTACTCCTGATTTTATCAGGACCATTGAAAAAAGAGAAGTGATAAAAATCAGGGAGGAAATACTGCCGCTGCTAAGTTTGCGTGAAGTATTTGATCTGCCGTCGCGGCAATATGGCGAAGAAATATGTGTCGTCACCGTGGAAGTGGGAGAAAAAAGATTGGGGCTCGTGGTTGATTCCATATACAGCCGGGAAGAAATAGTGATTAAAACATTAGGCGGCATTTTAAAAAGGACAAAGGGTATCAGCGGCGCTACTATCCTGGGCGATGGACGGGTGGTGTTGATCGTGGATATTACCGGGATCATGTGATCAAAGACAGGCACAGAGGCACAAAGTTTTAAAACAAAAGCAGGCACACAGGAAGTACAAGAACAAGGCACAAAGGAAAAATAGTGGATAAAATATTCGCTTTAGATATCGGCACCAGAAAAGTAGCTGGGCTGGTGGTAGCTAAGGAAAACAGGGTCATCACTATCCTGGATTGCGAAATCCGGGAACATCAGACCCGGGCTATGCTGGCTGGCCAGATCCATGATGTGGACCGGGTGGCGGCTGTTGTACAGGAGATAAAAACAGTCCTGGAGCAGCGGCAGGGCGAACGCCTGGAGAAGGTAGCGGTAGCAGTAGCTGGACGCACTCTTAAAACTCGGCGCGGCCAGGCTAATAAAACCATCTTTTTTGAAAATGAAATTGGCCCGGCTGAAGTGCTGGATCTTGAATTGGCAGCGGTGCAACAGGTATTAAATAATTTGGGCAGCCAGCCGGAACAGGATTTGGCAGAGAGTTTTTACTGTGTCGGATATAGTGTGATCAACTACTTCCTGGACCAGGAAAGAATTGATAATTTGAGCGGGCAAAAGGGCCATGAGATAAGCGTGGAAATTATTGCCACCTTTCTGCCGCGCATTGTTTTAGAGAGCCTATTTACGGTGCTTAAAAAAACAGGTTTAGAAGTATTTTCCCTTACCTTGGAGCCGATTGCGGCAATCAATGCCATTATTCCGCCTGATCTGCGCCGGCTCAACCTGGCTCTAATAGATATCGGCGCCGGTACCAGCGATATTGCCATTACCACTGGAGGCAGTGTGACGGCCTATGGGATGGTCCCGGCAGCAGGAGATGTGATCACTGAAAAATTATGCGATCTGTATCTACTCGATTTTTGCGTTGGAGAAAAAATAAAACGTTCACTAGCTACCCAGTCCCAATTGGAATTTATTGATATTTTTGGTAAGTCATGGAGCAGGTCTGCGTTGCAGATCCTGGCTGACTTAACTCCAGCGATTGAGGAATTAGCTGAAGCCGTTGCGGAGCGAATTCTGGCCTTAAATAAAACTGTTCCCAGCGCTTTGGTATGTGTTGGCGGCGGCAGCCTGACCCCCCTGCTTCAGGAAAAACTAGCCCGGTCTTTACATCTCTCCCGGGAACGCGTCGGGATCAGAGGTCCGGAATTGATCACCTGGCTCCACAACCCGACCGGCAAATTAACTGGCCCGGAGGCCATTACTCCATTAGGTATTGCCAGTATTGCTACGGAGCGGCAGGGGTTGCAGTTCGTCAATATTAATGTTAATGGCAGGCGTATCCATTTACTGAATATAAATCAAAAACTCAATGTTTTAAACGCTCTTTTAGCTAGTGGCGTAAGTATGAAAAAAATGCATTCCCATCCCGGATTGTCCAAGACCTTTGAATTAAACGGCGACCTGCGCATTATTCAGGGTACTCTGGGAAAACCAGCAACAGTGTTATTGAATAATACTCCCGCCAGACTGGAAGATCCGATCAATGACCACAGCCAGATTTTATTCGAAGAAGCCTGTGATGGACAGGAGGGACAAGCTAAGATTAGTGATTTTATTGGCTTGCTATCCCGTAAAAAAATAATATTGAATGGTGAAGTGGTTTCCGCTGGTCCGGTAGTGTATCTGAATCATGAACCAGTGGGTTTGGATACGGTAATCCCGGATCTGGCTAAGATTGAGATTAGGGCCGATGTTTCACTGCGGGAAGTATTACGGCAGAAATATGATGTCAGCCAGGCCAATGAACGCAGTATCGTGGTTACGATTGATAATGAACCGCGGATCCTTACCCAGCAAAGTTTCCATTTGACTATTAACAGGCAGGAAGCCAGCCTGGAAGCGCCTTTACATGATGGCGATACCATTGAATATATAGCTCATAATCCCCGGCATTATCAACTTAAGGAAGTGGTTTCTGCTCCGCTGGTCGGGCGGGGAGTGCGGGTCTATATCAATGGCCAGGAGTATACCATTGAAGGCCAATGCGGCAAAATATATATGAATGGCCAGGAAGTGTCGCCTGAGGAATTTATTATCAACGGAGCTGATATCCGGACCGTACCAGGCAAGGACGCTGAGTTGATCGTGGTTGATCTGCTGCGGTATATATCTCTGGATGTGGACCGGAATGCCGGTAAAAAATTAAAAATGTTCGTTAATAACCAGGCCGCAAATTTTACCACGGCTTTGTCTCAGGGAGCAGAAGTCAAGCTCTACTTTGAATAGACAGAGGTCTTGATTACAGGTATTAATGAATATTATACCAGGAGAAACAATGGCGGATAAAGAATATCTAAAATTAAGCCCCAAGCAGTTAGATGTCTTAAAGGAAATCAGTTCTATCGGCGCTGGTAACGCGGCGACCGCTTTCTCCCAGATGCTAAACCGCACTGTGATGATGACGGTCCCTAGTATCCATGTCGTGTCGATCAAAGAGGTACCCAATTACATGGGCGGCCCGGAGACATTAGTAGCTGGAGTATATACCCGCCTTTTGGGAGATGTGTTCGGCAGCGTCCTCCTTACCTTTCCCCGGGAAAGCGCCTTTGCCCTGGCCGATATTTTAATGGGCAAAAAAATAGGCGCCACCAAGATCCTGACCAGTATAGGACGCTCTTTGCTGAAAGAGACCGGGATGATTGTCACTGGTTCGTTCCTGACTGCTTTGTCTAAAATGGTCAACACCACTATTATTCCGCGAGTGCCTAACTTGACGCTGGATATGGTGGGAGCTATTATTGATTATATCCTGATTGATCTGAGCCAGGAAGTTGAATTTGCCATTGTCATCGAAATACGTTTTGAAGAAAAGCAGACCCAGGTCAGCGGGCATTTTTTTCTATTACCCAATCCCGCGTCATTGAAAATAATATTAAATGCGATTGGAGTCGAACATGATTGATCTGATAAATTTAACACTGTTCCAGTTGGATGCCCTCAAAGAGATTGGCAATATCGGCGCGTCCCACGCGGACACGGCCCTTTCAGAACTGCTCCGCAAAAAAGTTTGGATCAGTGTGCCGGAAGCCAAGGTTGTTCCCTTGGATGAGGTGCCGCAGGAGTTCGGCGGAGCAGAGAAGATGGTGGTTGGCGTGTACCTGCAAATGCAGGGGCAGATCAGCGGCAACATCCTGTTCTTTTTCAGCCAGGAAACGGCTATGACCCTGGCTGATATCCTGATGAAGCGGCCGGCTGGCACTACCAAGGTGCTCAATGAAATGGACCAGTCAGCTATTAAAGAAACCGGCACGATCCTGGCTGGCTCCTGTTTGACGGCGCTCTCCGCGCTGACGAACAAAGAGATCATTCCTTCTATCCCCTACTATGCCATGGATATGCTGGGAGCTTTAGTTGACTTTATTATCATCAACCTGAGCCAGAATGCCGAATATGCCATGATCATCCAACTGGAATTCAGCGAATCAGAATATAAAATTGATGGAAGTTTCCTGTTATTACCTGACCCGCAATCTTTGGAAGTGATCCTTACTTCTTTAGGCGTGGGCTGATGTGCGGGAAGGAGAGGAATAATGGACGATCCAATTAAAGTGGGAATTGCCGATCTTAAAGTCAGCGCCGCCCCAAACAAAATAGTGACGAACGCGCTGGGTTCCTGTGTTGCCATTGTTTTGTATGATGTGGCGCACCGGATAGGCGGACTGGCTCATATTATGCTGCCTACTACGGCTTTTTCGAAGATCCGGTCGAATCCGGCTAAATTTGCCGATACAGCAATACCAGAGATGCTCATCATGATGAAGCGGTTGGGAGCTACCAAGGCCACTGTTTCAGCTAAAATTATCGGTGGAGCGCAGATGTTTGCCAATGTGCTGGTGGAACCATTAGGGAATATCGGACTGCGTAATGTGCAGGCGGCCAAAGAAGCGCTGGCTAAGGAAAGTATCAATATCATAGCTGAAGACACTGGCGGCGATTGCGGGAAAAGCGTTGAGATTGACCTGAATAACGGGGGGGTAACGGTCAGGTCTATCAAATACGGAATAAACAAACTATGAGAAAGGCTCGCGGTAGGGGGAGATAATGGATAAACGCGCCAAAATATTAGTTGTTGACGATTCACCTTTCATATTGGAAATCATCGAGACCATCTTAAAAGACAGCGGATTTGAAGTGATCACTGCTGATGATGGCGAGCGGGCTTATGCCCGGGCCACCACCGAATCCCCTGACTTGTTAGTGCTGGATTTGATGTTGCCGAAAAAGAATGGTTATGAAGTATGTAAGATGCTGAAAGGCGATGAAAAATACCGCGCCATACCAATTATTATATTAACGGCCCGGGTCAATGAAGAAGACGAGGTTAAAGGAAAAGCTGCTGGGGCTGATGTCTATATGGGGAAACCATTTGAGTTAGATGATCTGGTCTCTAAAGTAAAAGAGTTATTGCAGGCTAAAAACAAATAGTTCGTGCCAATCTCCTAAATAGATCATCAGAAATAGCCTTATTTATTAATCCAAATATCAAAAATAAGATATCAAAATGACAATGTAAAATTAAAAGTTAATTTTAGATTTTTGATATGTGATTTTGATTTTTGGATTTTGATTTTTGGTACAGGGAAGAATAAAATGCCTAATAATAAATTACTGGAACATTTAAATCCGAAGCAACAGGAAGCAGTCGAGCATATTGCCGGCCCGTTGCTCATTATTGCCGGGGCTGGCAGCGGCAAGACCAGGGTCATAACCTATCGCCTGGTCTATCTGTTGGCCAATAATGTGCCTGGGTGGAATATTTTGGCCGTAACTTTTACCAATAAGGCGGCTGAAGAAATGCGGGTCCGGGTTGATAAACTGCTGCGGGAAATATTCCCGGGGACCTATACAGCGCCGCCTCTGCTTTCCACTTTCCATTCATTCTGCGTGCGGGTTTTGCGCCAGGATATAGAACAGATCGGGTTTAAGCGCGGTTTTGTTATCTATGATGAAAATGATTCACTCAGTCTGATCAAGCAATGTCTGCGCGAGCTTAACCTTGATGAAAAAAAGACCAGGCCGAAAGAAGCGCTGTATATTATTGATAAAGCTAAAGATGATTTACTCGATGCGGAATCCTATCAGATCTATGCCCATACCAGTCATAATGACGTGCGCCAGATTGCCGCGGAGATTTATCGCCGCTACCAAAAAAAACTTAAGGATAACAACGCCCTTGATTTTGGGGATTTGATCATGCTGACCGTGCATCTCTGGCGGTCCTGCCCAGAGGTGCTGCAGCGTTACCAGGAGCGTTTCCGGTATGTCCTGGTTGATGAATACCAGGATACCAATCATGCTCAGTATATCCTTACCAAAATGTTGACTCAGAAATTCCAAAATATTTGCGTGGTCGGTGATGAAGACCAAAGTATTTATATGTTCCGCGGCGCGGATATCCGCAATATTCTTGATTTTGAGAAAGATAATAAGAATTGCAAGGTGATCAAGTTAGAACAGAACTATCGCTCCACCAGGCATATCCTGGAAACCGCGCAAAAAGTTATTAGCCATAATAAAGACCGCAAAAGCAAAGAATTGTGGACGGCTAATAAAAAAGGCGACCCAGTCGATTTTTATGAAGTCGTTAATGAAATAGAAGAAGCCAGCTTTGTTGCCGGTTCCATCAGGCGGCTGGTCAAAGAAGATGTCCGGCCGCTAGAGATCGCCGTTTTTTACCGGACTAATGCCCAATCCCGGGTAATGGAAGATGCCCTGCGCCGTGAACAGCTGCCTTATATGGTAATCGGCGGTATGCGGTTCTATGAGCGTCGGGAAGTTAAAGATATCCTGGCTTACTTACGGGTATTGGTTAATCCCCAGGATTCGGTTCATTTAAAACGGATCATCAATGTTCCTAACCGGGGTATTGGCAAGACCAGTCTGGAAATGATCGAGAAATACGCGGCAGAACAGGAAATCGGCCTGCCCGAAGCTCTTCAACAGCTTGACCTGATCGCGGGTTTGCAGGACCGGGCCAAGAAAAATCTGCGCGGGTTCCGGCAGCAATTACAGAACTGGAGCGCGGCCCGAATAAACTTATCAACCAGTGAATTGGCCGCGAAAATAATCGAGGAGTCGCATTATATTAAAGAATTGGAAGCTGATCCCCAGGAAGCGAGCGAGCGTATCGCAAATGTTAAGGAATTAATCTCCGCGATTAAAGAGTTTGAGGAACAAAGCAAAGATAAATCTCTGGAAACTTATCTGGAACAGGTAGCGTTGATCTCAGACCTTGATTCCTGGCAACAGGAAAAGAATTATGTAACCCTCATGACCCTGCATTTAGCCAAGGGATTGGAATTCAATTATGTCTTTATGACCGGGCTGGAAGAAGGATTGTTACCTCATGCTAATTCATTAGCCACACAGATAGAACGGGAAGAAGAACGGCGCTTATGTTACGTAGGTATGACCAGAGCTAAACGCCGACTGGTGATTACCAGCGCGGCTGAACGCCGGGTAAACGGCGTCAGGCGGTGGAATATTCCTTCCCGGTTTATTGCCGAAGCAGAATTAATAGAACGGGAGATCGAAAAGCCGTTCGTGGAAAATACAGAAATGACGCCAGAAGCCAGACACCAGATACCAGAAAGTGGATTTAAAAAAAATCAGCGGATTGGACATGAAGTGTTTGGCGCGGGTAGAATAATAGAGGTTTCAGGTTCTGGGGAAGACCAGAAAATTATAGTTGATTTTAATTCCGGGGTTCGAAAAAAACTGCTGGTAAAAGCTGCAAATCTTAAGGTTTTGTGATATAATACAAAAAAATATAATATCAATATATAGGAGATTAATATGCTTACAATTGTTTTTTTGCTAGCCTGCGTGCTGTTTATATTAGCCTATGTCAAGTATGGTGGTTTTCTTAAGAAACATTTTGAGTTGGATAATAAGAACGATCCGCCGTCCTGCTCTAGGTATGATGGGGTAGATTACTGCCCGGCTCCTGCTCTCGTATTGTTTGGCCATCATTTCTCTTCTATTGCCGGCGCTGGCCCTGTTTTAGGCCCGATTATAGCTGGTATTGCTTTTGGCTGGGGACCGGTTTGGCTCTGGGTGGTGATCGGTTCAATTTTTATCGGCGGGGTCCATGACTTTTCCAGCCTGGTCATCTCTATCCGTAACCGAGGCCGTTCGATCGCTGAAATTGCTAATATTTACATGTCCCGGCGCGCTTATCGGCTCATGCTGGCATTTATTTGGCTGTGCTTAGTATATGTGCTGACTGTTTTTACAGATTTGACTGCCGCTACTTTCAAAGCCGATGGCGGGGTAGCCACTTCTTCTATTTTGTTTATGGTATTGGCAATTGGATTTGGCATAACGCTTTATCGTTTCAAAATGCCGCTTTCCTGGGCTACAGGGATATTCGTCTCCTTACTATTTTTCAGCGTTTGGCTTGGTCAGCAGATACCCATGAATAATATCCCGGCAATTCTTGGCGATAAAGCCAAAACCTGGGATCTAGTATTAATAATATATTGTTTTATTGCTTCAGTCACCCCGGTCTGGATCTTACTGCAACCCAGGGATTATCTTTCCAGTTTCCTGCTCTATGGTTCGATCATCGGCGGCTTTTTGGGGATTCTTTTTGGCGGGTTACCGCTTAATTATCCGGCATTTACGACTTGGAATGCTCAGGGAGTGGGTCCCATGTTCCCTCTGCTTTTTGTGACAGTTGCCTGTGGCGCCATTAGCGGTTTTCATTCTATTGTTGCCAGCGGCACATCTTCCAAGCAGATTAAGAAAGAATCTGATGCCCAACCGATCGGCTATGGAGCCATGTTGGTTGAAGGATTGGTAGCAGTGATTGCTTTATGTACAGTCATGGTAATCAATAAGGATGACCCTTTGGTTGCTAAAGCTCCTTTGGCCATTTATGGCGCTGGCATAGCTAAATTTTTGTCCATTTTTGGCATTCCGGTAAAATTTGGCGCTTCGTTTGGATTATTGGCTCTTTCCACGTTTATTTTGACCACCCTGGATACGGCAACCAGATTGGCCCGTTATATCTTCCAGGAATTTTTTAATATAGAGGGAAAGAAGACACGCTTTCTGGCTACAGCTGTTACTCTATTTCTGCCCGCGGTTTTTGTCTTGATCACTATTAAGGATGCCAATGGCAATATCGTCCCGGCCTGGAAAAGCATCTGGCCGATCTTTGGCGCTACCAACCAGCTGTTAGCTGGCCTGGCGCTGATGGTAGTGGCCGTGTGGCTCAAGAAAAAAGGCAAACAGATCTGGTTTGTGATCCTGCCCATGATCTTTATGCTGGGCATGACTTTAGGGGCTTTATTCCTGGTCATTATACGGTATAAATTAAGTTTATTAGGTTTCATCGGAGACGTATTATTATTGCTGGCGATCTTGCTGATACTAGAGGCCATAGATATTTTTGAAGTCAAAAAGCATATTAAGAAATTAATCAAAGGAAGAAGCTAGGCACAAAGGCACAAAGTTTAGAACAAAGACAGGGCACAAAGCGAAATAGTGTTTAAATCTTTTACTCTGTGCCTCTGTGCCTAACATTGAACTTCCTGTTTCTTTTAACTTTGTGCCTATTTTAGGAGGTTTTAATATAGTGAAAATAACTAAAAAAGAAGTAGAATATGTAGCCCGTCTGGCACGGCTGGCGCTCAGCGGAGCAGAAAAAGAAAAAATGACTGCCCAGCTTGATTCAATTCTCCAGTATATGGATACGCTTAATAAGCTGGATACTAAAAAAGTCGAGCCAACCAGCCATGTTCTGCCGCTGAAGAATGTTTGGCGGGAAGATGTGACAAAACTCAGCTATGCCCGGGAGGAAATATTAGCCAATGCTCCGGAGCAGGCAGAAGGGTTTTATAAGGTGAAAAAAGTGATAGAGTAATAAAGTGGTAGAGTGGTAAGGTTATGACAAAGAGAAGCATTATTAAAACTGGACAAGTGCAGAACTTAACGATTCTAAAACTGTTGCCGCGGTCTGGAGCGCGTTGCCTCTGGCTAGGGATGAGATTTATTTTGAGATCCCGGTTAAAACCGGGTTAGAGAATAGGGTAGAAGAAGTGCCGGAAGGTGATCTATGATACTGGCCGCCGGGAAACTGTTTTTGTATATTTTTTGGCTTGCCGCCGCTGTCCACTGCAGGGCATAGCAAACCGGCCAGCGCAGGGTCCATTATTGGCAGGCTCCTGGGGACTCCTGAAAACTGGAAAGAAGTAGCAGTAGGAGAATGGATTTCAGTCGAAAAAAATAGCGTGAAGCGTATAGCGGATAGAAAAACAATAAATCTATACGCTGAACGCTGCCCGCTATACGCTAAGGAAGTAAGGAGTAGCTGGTGGAACTGTTTAAAATGACGGCGCATGAATTAAGTGAAAAGATCCGAAACAAGGAAGTGACTTCCCAAGAAGTTACGGTTAGTATTTTTAAAAGGATAGAAGCAGTAGAACCAAAGGTTAAAGCTTATGTCACCCTGCTCAAAGAAAATGCATTGCCGCAGGCTGATAAAATAGATCAGAAAATAAAAGCCGGGGAAAAGTTAGGTTCGCTTGCGGGTATCCCTATTGCTGTTAAAGACAATATGAATATTAAAGGGGTAAGAAGCACCTGCTCCAGTAAGATATTGAATAATTTTATTGCTCCATATGATGCCACGGTGATCAAGTTGCTGAAAAAGCAGGACGTGGTGTTTATCGGCAAGACTAATATGGATGAATTTGCCATGGGCTCATCAACAGAGACCAGCTATTTCGGTAAAACCTATAATCCCTGGAACCTGGAGACGATCCCTGGCGGTTCCAGCGGAGGGAGTACGGCCAGCGTCGCGGCTGATGAAGCGATCTTAGCGCTTGGTTCTGATACCGGAGGTTCTGTCCGCCAACCGGCATCATGCTGTGGTATCGTTGGGTTAAAGCCGACGTATGGACGGGTTTCACGTTTTGGACTGGTAGCCTTTGCTTCTTCACTAGACCAGATCGGGCCGTTGACTAAAGACATTAGAGACGCAGCTTTACTGATGAACGCTATTGCGGCTTATGATAAGAACGATTCCACCAGTGTTAACGTGCCAACCCCTGACTATACCAAATCTCTCATCAAGGATTTGACCGGATTAAAGATCGGCATCCCTAAAGAATATTTTGTGGAAGGCCTGGATAAAGAAGTTGAGCAAAGTGTCAGGGAAGCGATTAAATTGCTGGAAAAGCAAGGGGCAAAAATTATAGAGATTTCCTTGCCGCATACGGAATATTGCCTGGCAGTTTATTATATCTTGGCGCCTTCTGAAGCCAGCGCTAACCTGGCCAGATATGATGGGGTTAAGTATGGCTATCGCACTCCTGAGGCTAAGGATTTACTGGAGCAATGTGAAAAAACGCGGGGCGAAGGATTTGGCCCAGAAGTAAAGCGCCGGATCATGCTGGGAACCTACGCTCTATCCAGTGGTTATTATGACGCTTATTATTTAAAGGCGCAAAAGGTGCGGACTTTGATCAAGAATGATTTTGCTGAAGCCTTTAAAAAGGTTGACGCTATTATTACCCCGACTGCGCCAACGGCAGCTTTTAAGATTGGGGAAAAGACCGCTGATCCGTTGCAGATGTATTTATCGGATATTTTTACAATTTCCGTGAACCTGGCCGGAATTCCGGCGCTATCCATACCGTGCGGATTTACTTCACAGAAGATGCCGATCGGGCTGCAGATCATGGCCAAGCACTTTGCTGAAGAAACAATATTTAAAGTAGCGTATGCCTATGAGCAGAATACGCAATGGCACAAAGAAAAGCCGATTTTGTAAAGAAAGGAAGAAGATGATAAGAAATTATACTAGATGGCAGAATTTTGAGAATAAACTTAGGAAAAAACAAAAAGTTAATATAAAAGAAAATTTTGCCCTGATGGATGCTATGTACAAAGAAGCCGTGGCTTTAAAGATATTACCATTGAAGGATCTTTTAGAGGACTTAGCAGTAAAAATAAAGTTTGCCAAGGCGGTAAATAGTGTTCCAGCAGCTGCTCATAAAATTAGGCAAAGAGCTTAATAAAAATAAAATTCCCTATATGGTAATTGGCGGTCAGGCCGTCTTGGTATACGGCGAACCACGATTAACTAAGGATATTGATATTACTTTGGGGATAGGCAGTGAAGAAATTGCCAAAATAAAAACAGTTATTAAGAAAATTGGTCTACGAGTATTAGTGAAGGATTTAGAAACTTTTGTTCATAAAACCATGGTTTGTCCGGTAGTTGATAAAAAATCCGGGATAAGGATAAATTTTATCTTTTCTTTTACTCTCTATGAACAGCCAGCTATAAGCCGAGCAAAAAAAGTAAAAATAGGGAAAACAGATATACCTTTTGCTTCGCTGGAAGACCTGATTATTCATAAGCTGATAGCTAAACGGGAAAGAGATATAGAAGATGTTAAGACTATCCTGTTAAAAAATCCGAACTATGACAAAAAATATATACTAAAATGGTTGCGTGATTTTGATGAGACCTTAGGCACTAATTTAGCGAAGGTGTTTGCGAAAGTAACGAAAGATCTAAAGTAGGGAATAGAGTGAATTGTTTTAATCAGCAGCATCAATTTTACCAGAGGTAAAATATGCAATACGAAGCAGTGATTGGGCTGGAAGTGCATGCCCAGCTAAAAACCAAATCTAAAATATTCTGTGGCTGTTCCACGCAATTCGGAGCCGAGCCTAATACCCAGACCTGTCCGATATGCATCGGTATGCCCGGAGTGTTGCCGGTCTTGAATAAGACGGCGATTGAATATATTATCAAAACCTCCCTGGCTCTTAGTTGCCGGGTGAATCCGCTGAGCCGGTTTGCCAGAAAGCAGTATTTTTATCCTGACCTGCCGAAGAATTACCAGATCTCCCAGCATGAACAGCCAGTATCTGCACATGGCTATCTGGACGTCCGGATTGAGGGAGGCACTAAAAGATTCGGCATTACCCGCATTCATCTCGAAGAAGATGCCGGTAAACTCCTGCATGAGATTGGTTCGCGCCAGATTGACGGCAGTTATGTGGATTTGAACCGCACCGGGGTGCCTCTCATGGAGATCGTCTCTGAGCCGGATATGCGCACCCCGCAGGAAGCCTACGCGTATCTTACCGCGCTGAAAAGTGTTTTGGAATATGTTGATGTCAGCGACTGCAATATGGAGGAAGGCAGTCTCCGCTGTGATGCCAACGTCAGTATCCGGCCAATAGGACAAAAAGAGTTTGGCACTAAAGCTGAAGTCAAGAATATGAACTCATTCAAGGCAGTACAGAAAGCCCTGGAATATGAGATTAACAGGCAGATCAAAGCTACGGAAGATAGCGAACGGATAGTCCAGGAAACCCGTCTTTGGGACGCGGACAAAGAAATGACCTTTTCCATGCGTTCCAAGGAAGAGGCTCACGATTACCGTTATTTCCCGGAACCGGATCTGGTGCCGGTAACCGTAGATGATACGTGGCTGGCAGAGATCAGGAAAACATTGCCAGAACTCTCGGCGCGGAAAAAAGAAAGATTTATCAAAGAATATAGCTTGCCAGAATACGATGCCGGCGTGCTGACTGCTGACCGGGCTATTTCCGAGTATTTTGAAAATACGGTTAAGGGTTATGCTAACCCGAAAGCTGCCTCTAACTGGATCATGACCGAACTGCTGGCGCAGCTTAAGGCTGCCAATAAAACAATTAATGAATCGCTGGTCACACCGAAACACTTACGGGATATGCTGGAATTGATCGATAAAGGCGCCATTAGCGGCAAGATTGCCAAAACTGTATTTGAAGAAATGTCTGTTTCAGGAAAAATGCCGGAAGTAGTTGTGAAAGAAAAGGGTCTGGTACAGATCTCCGATGAGGGGGCCATTGCCAAAGTGATTGAAGAGGTATTGACGGCTAATGCCAAATCAGTGGAAGAATATAAAGCTGGCAAGACCGCGGCGATGAATTTCCTCCTAGGGCAAGTGATGAAGAAGACGCAGGGCAAAGCTAATCCGGGAGTGGTTAATAAGATATTGAAAGAAAAATTATGACAGGAGGATAGTATATGTCGGAAAAAAATGTTGCGGGGCAAAAGATTTCTCCCAAAAGCACCAAACAAGAGATGTTGGAAGCTTATAACGATTTGGTGGTGCAAATGGAGGAAAAGGAAAAAGCGACCTTGAAACCCGAGGTGGCTATGGAACGTAAGAAGAGTAAAGAAGTGGTAGAAATTGCGGATGGGTTATCAACTGAAAGCATTATTCAGGGAGTCAATGCGGTCAGAATGGAAAGCGGCAGGCTCTTGTCGCAGCTTACTGAGTCGTTAGAGAAGGAAGCGCAAAAATATAGAACTATCAAAGACGCTATTGAAATAAGGGAAAAAGATTTGCAGGATATTTACGAGATTGAAAAATCAGCGCAAACATTGGCGGCGCTGATTGAGGCGCAGACAGTCAAAAGAGAAGCATTCGAAGGAGAAATGGCTGAGGAAAAAGAGCGATTAACGAAAGAAATAGCCGCCTTGCGGACTACGTATGAAGAAGAAAAGAAATTGAATGAAACGCAAAAGAAAGAGCGTGATGAGGCGGAACAGAAGAGACGGCAGAGAGAAAAAGAAGAGTATGAGTATTCCTTTAAGAGGGAGCAGCAGCTGGCCCACCATACCTTAGAAGACGATAAACTTACCAAGGAAAAAGAGATATTGCAGAAAAAGGAAGCGGTAGACAAAGAGCTGGCTGAAAGAGCGCGGAAAATGGCAGAGGACGAAAAGAAAGTTGCCGAGCTGCAAAAACGATTTGCCAATGTACCGCAGGAAACAGAGGTAGCCCTGCAGCGGGCGGTGAAAGAAACCACGGAGAAATTGTATAAAGAAGCGGGAGCGAGAGAGGAATTGTCGAACAAAACCTTTGAAGGTGAAAAGAATGTATTAATGGCTCAGATTGATTCTCTGGAGGAGACGACGAAAGATCAAAAGGAACAAATTCTCCGGCTTACAGGACAATTGGAAAAAGCCTATCAAAAGATTGAAGATATAGCCGTGAAAACCGTGGGCGGAGTGGCTGAGGCAAAAGCGGCGTTAGTAAATGTTCAGCGAAATGAAGAGCAGACTAAGCGATAGAAGCAGAAAGAAGCAAGAGTGGCGCTATCAAAATGTACCCTGAACAAAAGAACATTCAGAAATATAGTCGATTCTTGATATTATTGGTTTTTACCAAGAAGCCAGCAGTGGCTACGGGTTTTAAAGCCAACGGGAACATTTATTCTGAATATTAAAGAAAAAATCAGAATTGGTGGGAATTGATTTGGAATTTGAAAAAGACGGTCTTAGGTATGCTGTAGAAAGCAAAGCCGGTTGGAATTGGGGTAATTCAAGCCAGATAAGACAACTACGGATCAATTTTGAAAACGCAAAAAAGATATTACGCGTAAAGACTGGCAAAAAAGTTGTTGCGGTGAAGGGATGTTGTTTTGGTAAAGACAATAAGCCCGATAAAAATGGCTATTTCAAAGTAGGTGGACAGAATTTTTGGGAGTTTATTTCTGGCGATACGAACTTATATGTAGAAATAATTGAACCGCTAGGATGTAAAGCAAAACAAAAGAACGAGGAATTTTTGGAAGGCTACGCGCAAATAATCAATAAGCTGACATTGGAGTTTTCGCAAAAGTTTTGCGATGACGGGAAAATTAACTGGGTAAAACCGGTCAAGTATAATTCGGGATTTGAAAAACTGGACCATGAAGGGGAGGTTAGATTTAGACAAAGAGGTAAAAGTTGCTGAAGAGTTTTGGGACTTTGTAGGTGGAAAAGGGGCCTACACTGATTTGTTGGATTGTTTTGAAAAAGCGGGTATCGAATTAAGACCGGAAATAGATCAGTATTTTGAAAGATATAAAAAGTAAAATAGGTGGTTTATGAAAAGGTTTGATGTGAAGTTGAAGAATGGGACAGCAGAGGGGTATGAGATCCAATTTCCCAATGCCAGTTTAGTTTTTGTGTTGGCTAAGCAGGGTTATGTGATGTGCGGCTATCTGAATATGGCTACCGCGGATAAAATGGGTGACGTAGCGGCGTTAGTACGCGGGGTAACTACTGTTAATGAACTTTTAAAAGCTAAAGTACAAGAAGTCTCGGTTATAGCCAAACAACTCGGGGTCGAGCTTGGGATGACCGGAGAATCAGCGCTGGAAAAAATGATACCAGGAGGTGGTTATGAAAAAGAAGGATTTGTTTAGTCTCTTCAAGATCGCTATTGGGAAAGAACAATTGGCCCAAAAGTTTTATGAGCGAATGATCAAGGAAACACCCGACCCGAAGATGAAGAAAATACTTGAGAAGTTCCTGAATCAGGAAAGATATCATGAAGAAATTTTGACGGATATGTACGCAGAACTGAAAGAAACAGCAGAGGATTAATACCAAGGAGTTTTAATTTTGACAACTTTAGTAAAGTCCCTAGAAGTAAAAGAAAAAGTGAACCTGAAAATAAAGAACCTTATCCTCGGTGGCGAGGCCTTAGCCCGTTACCGGGGGTTTACTATTTTCCTGCCGTATGGCTGCCCGGGCGATGAGGTAGAGGCAGAGATCACGGAAGTAAAAAAAGATTACGCCCGAGCCAGAATAACCAAGATCATAACGCCTTCCAGCAATCGCATTTATCCGCCCTGCCCCTACTTTTATCGCTTGGAAGAGCAGGTAGAAGATAAGCTTTTCTGCGGCGGCTGTGATTGGCAGCATATTAATTATGAAACGCAGCTTAAATTAAAGACGGCCATGGTCCAGGACGCTCTGAGCTATATTGCCCGCTTTAAGAATCCTAAGGTGCTGGGTATTATTCCCGCAGATAGTCTTTTTAATTACCGCAACAAAACGCAGTTAAAAGTAGGTTTACGGGAAAAAGAAGAAGGCGGGAAAAAGATCGTCTGTGGCTTCTATGCTAAGAATACTCATCGTATTATTGATGTAGAAAAATGCCAAATCCAGACTGAAACAGCTAATGCCATATTGGCGCTGACGCGCCACCTGCTTAGTGAATATGAATTACCTGGTTATGATGAAGAAACGCATCGCGGTTTAGTGCGCCATATCATCTTGCGCGCCGGAGTGAATACCGGCCAGTACATGTTGATTTTTGTCACCAAGGAGAAGGACTTCCCCAATAAGGCGGAGATCGCGTCTAAAATTATGGAACGTTTCCCGCAGGTGGTCAGCGTTATCCAGAATATAAATAAAGCCAAGACTAATGTGATCCTGGGAGAAGACACCCTGGTTATGGCCGGCAAAATAAAGATACAGGAGAAGATCAAGAACCTTTCCTTTGATATATCCCCGGTTTCTTTTTTTCAGACTAATACCAGGCAGGCCGAGAAATTATATGATACGATCTTGGAATTCGCTGAACTTACTGGTAATGAGTTGGTTTTCGATGTATATAGCGGGGCCGGGGCGATCGCTTTATCTATAGCTTCGCGGGCGCAAAAAGTGGTGGGTATTGAGTCGGGACAAAGCGCGGTGAAAGACGCTATGGCGAATACCGACTGGAACAAGATAGATAATGTGGAATTCCGTATAGGCGAAGCCGAGTTGGTATTATCCCGGTTATATAAACAACAAGTAAAGCCGGAGGTCATTATTGTTGATCCACCGCGCAAAGGCCTGTCCCCAAAAGTAATAGAGGCGATCATTAACCTGGTACCCAAAAGAATTATCTATGTTTCCTGCGAGCCATCGACCATGGCGCGCGATCTGCAGATCCTGCATAAAAAGCATTATAAATTAGAAGTAGCGCAGCCAGTGGATATGTTTCCGCAGACGGCCCATATTGAATGCGTGGCGAAAATAACCAAAAGTTGATACGTTGATACGTAAAAGCTTTTCGATTTACTTTCCTTATAATCTTATCATCATATCATCGCCTTATTAACAGGAGGCTATACTGAAATGAGCCAGCGCATTACTATTGATTATACTAATTGTATGGATACGGTTATCAAGCGTGACGGTATCAGCAAAAACAAGCTGAAATCCCAGCAAGCCGCGTTGCGTCAGGCTCAGCAAGAGATCAGTCGCAAGAAAAAAGCCGGGCAGCTTGGGTTTATGGAATTGCCTTACAAAAAAGAGGAAGCGGTAAAAATAAAAAAACTGGTAGCTGAGCTAAAAAGTAAATTTGACAATTTCGTCGTGCTGGGTATTGGCGGTTCGGCTCTGGGCAATATCTGTTTGCAAAATTCTCTAAACCATCTCTATTATAACTTCCTGCCCAAAGATAAGCGCCGCGGCTTTCCGCGGATTTTTGTGCTGGACAACGTGGACGCAGACATGGTCAAGGGTTTAATGGAGGTCATTGATGTAAAAAAGACCATCTTTAATGTGATCACCAAAAGCGGCGCTACCAGTGAGACTATAGCCCAGTATTTTATCTTCCGCCGGGAATTGGAAAAACAGTTAGGTAAAAAGTACAACCAGAATATCATTGCTACTACTGATGCGGAGAAAGGGTATCTACGGGAATTGGCGAATAAGGAAAGCTATGCTAGTCTTGTGGTGCCAAAGAATGTCGGTGGCCGATTTTCGGTTTTGTCCCCAGTGGGATTATTAAGCGCCGCGTTTGGCGGAATTGATATTGAGAAATTGTTGGCCGGAGCGCGGGATATGGATGAGCGGTGTTCAATCAGCATTATGAGCCATAATCCGGCGATGATGTATGCAGTTATCCAGTATTTGATGTACCAGGAAGGTAAGATTATTTCCGTAATGATGCCGTATGCCCAGCATTTAAAAGAAGTGGCTGACTGGTATGCGCAATTATGGGCAGAATCATTGGGTAAGGCCGTTAATAATCAAGGGAAACAGATCAATGTAGGTCCGACCCCGGTAAAAACCCTGGGCGCTACTGATCAGCATTCACAGGCGCAATTATATATGGAAGGTCCGTTTGATAAAGTGGTAACTATATTATCAGTGGGGAAGTTGGCAGCGTCCTTAACGATTCCTGCGTATGATGATCATTTCCTGGGTGGCCAGACCATGAATAAATTGCTGCAGACTGAAGAAAAAGCTACGGCTATGGCTCTGGCGCAAAAGGATCGACCCAATTTAACTATTACTTTGCCTGAAATCAATGAGTTTACCATGGGCCAGTTAATTCACCTTTTTGAATTAGCTACCGCCTATATGGGCGAATTGCTGGAAATCAATACTTTTGACCAGCCAGGCGTGGAATTGGGCAAGATCTTGACGTATGCGCTGATGGGGCGCCAGGGCTTTGAGGATAAAAAGAAAGAAATCGAAGCTAATTTGAAGAAAATGAAAAGCCACTACAAAGTATAAGATTATTTGAAAAATTTGCTTGAATAGGGTATATTTATTTTTATAGCTGTATGTGAAACCATAAAAAACGAAGTCGTATATAGGTTAGGCGCTAAAGCAGGTTTATGATAGAATCAAAAGAGAAGCAAGTGGCTGAAAGTTTATCGTAGTGGCAGGTAAAATTTGGATAATCGGTAATTGAGAAAATTGTCGATAAAATATTTTCGCTGGAGACTGAGAGGAGAGATAGCCTCTTTTTTGTTAATACGATTACACAGATTATTGAAACAGATTACACGGATTAAGGAGGAGCCTTTGTGTTTAAAATAATAGGGCTAGTATTATTATTGCTGACTGCGAACTGCCAGCTGCGATCTGCTTTTGCTGTTTCCCCGGGAGATGTCGTTATTAATGAGATCATGTGGATGGGAAATACGGCTTACAGCAATGACGAGTGGATAGAATTGCGTAATATGACTAAGACAGATATTAATATCGACGGGTGGGATATTACCAAATGGAATAGCGCGGATAAAGAAGAGTTAATGCTGACTGTTCCTGCTGGGAAAATTATTCCCGCGGAAGGCTATTTTCTCATTGCGCATTATAGTAGCAGTAACAGTAGTTCAACGCTTAATATTGAACCTGATTTCGTGAAACCTTCTATAACTCTATCAAATAGTAATTTACAGATTAAACTCTATGGCGGGAAATGGGATAATGGCGCTATACTTGTTGATATTGCTGGAGACAGTGGTGTGCCTTTGGCCGGTGATAATAGTAAGAAATATTCTATGGAAAGAATTGATCCTCCAGGTGATGGAACTAATTTCGCTTCTTGGCAGACAGCAATGACCGCTATAAATTGGGATGCCACAGCTACCGAAAAAGGAACTCCGAAAGCAGCCAATAGTAAAGATATTATTCCCCCAGGTTCTGTCCCTGATTTATCTGCAAGTACCGGCCTAAATACCGGTGAAATAGATTTGACCTGGACCGCGCCGGCAGAAGACAATTCTGAGGGAGGGACAGTTGCTTCGTATGATCTGCGGTACGCTACTATGGCTTTCAGTGAGATTGCCTGGAATCAACCTTGGGTATATCAATTTTCTCTTAATGGTATAATACCGAAAAAACCTGGTGAAAAGGAAACATTGACAATTTCAGGATTAGACGCTGGAGCAACATATTATTTCGCTATCAAGTCACAAGATGAAGTTTCTCAAGTTTCCCCTATAGACGTACAATCCGCCCAGAGTAATCAAGCTTGCGCTAGAGCTCAGGTAAAATTTACGGCGCGTATTACTGAAGTGAGTTTTGCTTCTGCCGTAGACTGGGTAGAATTGTATAACTATGGAGATACCGCATTAGATATCTCGCATTTTATGCTTACTGATTTAGACGGCACTACGGATACAGCTTTTGCTGAATTACCGGTAACGCTGCCTCCCGGCAAATATGCTGTAGTATATTGGGATGAAGCGGGTATAGATGAAACTAATGTCGCCGGTGATCTTAACGGTAACGGGGTCATAGATTTGTATGTAAGTGACACCAGCCTGTCGGCTACTGATGACCAGATAGTCTTAATGAGCGCGGCCAGCGGCGGGCAATTTGTTGACACTATTTGCTGGGCCAATCAGAGTGGAGGATTTTCACCGGGGGAAGAAAATGATCTGCTTTTGCTGTCAGGCCAGGGAATGTGGAAATTGGGCGGCGCTGGTCCGAGTGAAGCAGATTGTGTCAATAGTAAGGATATAACAGTGGACCAGTCCTTTGGGCGCCTGACCGCGACAGCGGTTGATAATAATGACAGCAGTGACTGGAAATTATTCAAACTGCCGACGCCGGGAAAAGATAATCCGGAACTGGTTCCGCCAAAAGTTACTTTATTATTTGACCCGCCTCCCCCATTCACCACGGGACGGATCAAGGTATCTCTAAATATCGAAGCCGGCAATTTGATCGGCAAAGAGCCGCAAATATCATATTTTTGGGGACTGGAACCGGCGCAACCACTGTCGCTAATCGGAGCCGATAAAGCCTGGGTAGGAGAATTGACCATCCCCGCCCACTCGGAAGAAAGAAATATTATATTCCAATATACAGTGGAAGATATAGCTCAAAATATCACTGTCGGAGAGGTAACGGCTCTAGGTCTGGCGCAAGAATTGCCGTCTGAACAGCCGGCGGGAGATGATAAAGATCCCGGCAATCCGGCGGTAGAGTACAAAATTCGAATTACGGAAGTAGCTTTTGCAGCTTCCATCGATTGGGTAGAGCTGTACAACTACGGCGAGACGGCGGTTGATATAGCTGATTTTATGCTTACTGACCTGGATGGGATAGATACCAAGATCGCTGACCAGAAAACGACGTTGGCTCCGGGCAAATATGCGATAGTCTACTGGGATGATGCAGGTATAGATGAAACTGATGCTGCCGGAGATTTTAATAATAACGGTTTTATAGATTTGTATGTAAGTGACACCAGCCTGTCGGCTACTGATGACCAGATAGTCTTAATGAGCGCGGCCAGCGGCGGGCAATTTGTTGATGCGGCCTGCTGGAGCACGGGCCTAGGTGAATTCAGCAGTGGCGAAGATAAAGATATAAGATTGTTAGCAGATAACAAGCAATGGATTATTGCCGGGGGTACGGTTACTAAAAGCGATTGTTGGAGCGATACTAATAAAATAACCAGTGAGCAAGCTATCGGGCGGCTTAACCCGACTGCGCCTGACACTGATTCCAAAAACGACTGGCATTTATTTAAATTACCCACTCCCGGGCAAGACAATCCCAGCTTGCTCCCGCCAATCATTACCTTGCTCTTTGACCCGGAGCCGCCTTTTAAAGCCGGCCAGATAAAAATCAGCCTGCACATTGGAACTTTGAATTCTATAACCGCGGCACCAGAAATAAGCTTTAATGAAGGAGTTGGGGATTTCCAAAACATTACGTTGAGCGGAGCGGATAAGACCTGGCAGGGTGTTTTTGAGATTTCTCAGAACGAGGCAGAAAGGAATGTTTCCTTTAAATATAAAGTCAGCGACCAGGCTAAAAACAGCACTGAACAGGAAATAATGTACCTGGGACTGGCCTATGTGCCGCCTGAATATGGAGAGCGGATGTATTGTTTCCCTAATCCCTGGGCTATGAATTCAGGGCAAAACCTTAAGTTCTCCAATCTAGGGGTTGATGAAAGCACGATAAAGATCTTTACTTTGCATGGTGAGTTGGTTAAAATGCTCACTGGACAGGGCGACGCTTATTGGGATGGTACCAATGAAAATGGAGAAAAAGTAGCTGCTGGCATATATGTTTATTGCTTGGGAAACGCCCAATGTGTGAAGAAAGGTAAAATCGCCATACTAAAGTAGTAAAAAAGCTTGATTGAGGGAATATTTTTTGCTATACTTAACCTATCCAAATTATCACTAAAGGGATCAGTTATGAAAAATGACCAGCGGTCTTACGGTCGGATACCTTCATTAAAACACATTTCGGGAACTCTTTACTCTGAGCCTAAGCCAGACGAGCTGATTATAATACAAATAAAGGATCTTAGCCCGGGCGGGGTCCTCTGTGAAAGTAAAACCGCAGTTCCGGTCGGGATTATTGTACATCTGGAGATTAAATTCCCAGCTACGGTCAATGATGAACCGTGCCGGGTAACCGGTAAAATAGTGCGGTGCAATAAAAACGACCGGAGTAATAGATTTGAAGTGGCAGTAGCGTATATAAGAAAAAAATAGAAGTAAGGCACAAAGGCACAAAGTTTTGAAGCAAAAGCAGGCAAAAAGCGAAACAATTTTTCTAATCTTTTACTCTGTGCCTAACTTTGAACTTCTTGCTTGTTGTTAACTTTGTGCCTTTGTGCCTTGTATTGGTACCTATTTTGAGGAGGTCTAACAGGGTGAAAGCGCTCATAATGGCGGGAGGATTAGGAACGAGACTGCGCCCGTTGACTATCAATTATCCTAAACCGATGGTGCCGGTGGTCAATAAGCCAATGATGGCTCACCTCATCGAATTGCTGAAGAAACATAGCATTAATGAAATGATTTCCATTCTCTATTATCAGCCGGAAATGATCAAGAATTATTTTGCCGACGGCAGTGATTTTGATGCGCAGATGGAGTATGTCGATGCCGTAGAAGATTTCGGCACTGCGGGCAGCATAAAAAACGCCGAACCAGGTATCAATGAAACTTTCCTGGTCATCAGCGGTGATGTACTCACTGATTTTGATTTGACTGCGGCCCTGAATTTCCATCAAGCCAAAAAGGCTCTGGCTACCATGATCCTGACCAGGGTTGCTAATCCGCTTGCTTACGGTGTGGTGATCACTGATAAAGAAGGCGCGATTGAGAGATTTCTCGAAAAGCCGGTGTGGGGAGAGGTGTTCAGCGATACTGTTAATACCGGTATCTATATCCTGGGCCCGCAAATCTTTGAATTTATTCCAGAAAAAAAAGAGTTTGATTTTAGCCGCAATTTATTTCCGCATTTACTGGAGAGTAAGCAAGCCCTCTATGGCTATATAGCCGATGGTTATTGGAAAGATATCGGTGACTTGGCTGAATATCGCCTGGCCCATCAGGATATATTGACTGGTAAGGTGCAGGTGAAGATTCCAGGTAATAAGCTCAATACGATAGGTCGGGATATCTGGGTAGGCGAGGATAGTGAAATAGATAAGCAGGCTGACCTGAAAGGGGGCGTGATCATCGGCCAGAATTGCGTGATCAAGCGTGGAGCAGAGATAATCAATTCAGTGATTGGCGATAATGTTCAGATTGAAGAAGGGGCTAAAATAATAAATTCAGTTATCTGGGAAAACACTCATATCGGGGCGAAAGCCGAGTTGAAAGAGAATATCATCGGCCAAGGAGTAGACATTCGCCGGCAGGCTTTTATCCAGGATGGCGTGGTAATCGCTGATGAATGTGTGATCGGCGAAGAGGCGCGCATCAAAGATAATATTAAGTTGTGGCCGCATAAAGTGGTGGAGGACGGAGCTACGTTATCAACGAGCCTGGTGTGGGGAGAGAAATGGTCTAGGACTCTTTTTGGGGCCTACGGAATTTCCGGCCTGGCTAATATAGAGATGACTCCTGAATTCGTCGCCAAAGTAGGCGCGGCCTATGGCGCGTTTCTGGGTAAAGGCGCCACGGTAATGACTAGCCGTGATTCGCACAAAGCCAGCCGGATGATCAACCGGGCCTTTATCTGCGGCCTGCTGTCCAGCGGTGTAAATGTGAAAGATTTAAGGAATATTCCGACTCCCTTATTACGTTATAATCTGGGCAAGGAAGGGGAAAAAGGCGGTATCCATGCCCGTAAGTCTCCTTATGACCCGCAGGTTATCGATATAAAGTTTTTTGATATTGGCGGTCTAGACTTGTCGTTCTATAAGGAAAAGTCCATTGAGCAATTATTCTTCCGTGAAGATTTCCGTCGGGCTAAAGTGGAAGATACCGGCGAATTGACCTTCCCTGGACGTATTATTGAAGATTATAAAGAGGGTTTCTTAAATTCCATAGACCATAAAGCTATCAGCCAGACCCGCTTGCGGGTAGTGATCGATTATGCTTTTGGCGATGGAGCTACCTTGTTCCCATCTATTCTTGGCGACTTGGGATGTGAAGTCATTTCTTTGAACGCCAATATTGATCCGGTCAAATTCACCAAAAGCGAAGACGAATTCCATCAAGCCTGGAAAAAATTAGCGGATATTACTGTAGCCCTGAAAGCTGATGTCGGGTTCATGCTGGATACCGGCGGAGAAAAACTGTTTTTGGTAGATGAAAAAGGGCAGGTAGTTACTGATGATAAAGCCTTGGCTCTGGTGGCGACGCTGATCATGCGGGAAAAGAAAGGGGCCAAGATCGGTATTCCGGTAACTGCCAGCAAGGTAATTGAGGAGATGGCTAAAAAGTATCAGGCCGAGGTCATTCGTACTAAAACCTCGCCGCGTTCCATCATGGAACAGGCTTTAAGAAAAGAGCAGGACTTGCTGGGAGATAATTTAGGCGGCTTTATTTTTCCGCATTTCATGGGAGCGTTTGACGCCATGTTTTCCCTGGCGAAAATACTGGAGTTAATGGCCAGGCAAAACGCGCGTCTGCATCAGTTGAACGAAGAATTGCCCAAAATACATATCCGGAAAGAGCGTGTCCCCTGCACCTGGGCCGCCAAAGGGACGGTCATGCGTAATGTTGTCCAGCGGGCCAAAGATGACGGGGAAAAATACGAGTTGTTCGACGGTATTAAAATTATCAACAAAGACTACTGGGTCTTGCTGATCCCGGACCCGGATAAGCCTTTCTTTAATATTTATGCAGAGTCTGAATCCAGCGGTAAAATACTGGAAGTTATCAATAAATATAAAAACAGAGTGCTAGAGTGCCAAGGGTAAAGACAGTGGTAAAGTGGTAGAGGGGTAGAATAATAAAGTGAAAAGGGAAAAGAATAAAAATGGAGATAAAGTTTGGGACCAGCGGCTGGCGGGGCATCATCAGCGATGAATTCACGTTTGCAAACGTAGAAATAGCTACCCAGGCTATTTGTGGCTATATAAAACAACAAAAAACCAGCGACCAGCGACCAGCGACTGTAATTGTGGGATATGATACAAGATTTTTTAGTGAGAAATTCGCGGAAGCGACTGCCGCGGTAATAGCGGCTAATGGTTTGCGGGCTTTGCTTTCTGATCGGGATACCCCTACGCCAGCGATAGCGTTTGAGATTCTTCGGCGTAAAGCGGCCGGCGGGATCAATTTTACGGCCAGTCATAACCCGGCTCAGTACAATGGAATTAAATTTTCTCCTGCCTGGGGTGGTCCGGCATTACCGGAAACGACCAGAATAATTGAAGCCAACTGCCGGAAATATCTGGCCCGGCCGCAGTTAGTTAAAAGAATGTCTTTCGCTGACGCCTTAAAGCAGCGAAAAATAGTAATGATCGATGTCCGGCCGCGGTATGTAAAGAGATTAAAAGAGATTGTTGACCTGGAGGCCATTAAAAAAGCTCATTTAACAGCAGCGGTTGACGTCCTCTATGGGACCGGGCGGGCCTATCTGGACGAACTCTTAAAAGAAGCTGGCGTCAAAATGCACCTGCTGCACAACTGGCGTGATGTTCTTTTCGGCGGGCGCCCTCCAGAACCTTCATCAGAAAATATTCCGGAAATGGTGCGCGTAGTTAAAAAAGAAAAATGCCATCTCGGACTGGGTCTAGACGGTGATGCTGACCGTTTTGGAATTATCGATGAAAAAGGTAATTATATCCAACCAGGCCATGTGATTGCTTTACTCTTGGATCATGTGCAAAAGACCAGAAATTGGCGTGGAGTAGTGGCCCGTTCAGTGATGACGACAAACTTTATCGCGGCCGTAGCTAACAAACACGGCGTGGAATTAAGAGAAACCCCGGTAGGGTTTAAATATATCGGTGCTGTTCTGGCGCAAAAAGGGTTGATTATCGGCGGGGAGGAAAGTGGTGGCTTGACTGTGCATGGCCATGTGCCGGAGAAAGACGGCATTTTAGCTTGTCTGCTCGTAGCGGAGATGGTAGCCTGCCAGCAGAAACCCTTAAGCCGGATACTGACCGACCTGTATCAGGAAGTGGGAGTGTTTCTTTTTGAAAGAGTCAATTTCAAAATAACACCAGAACGTACGGCAGCCTTGAAAGAAATTCTCCAGCATAGCCCGCCCGCGCAGATCGCTGGCCTCAAAGTTAAAAAAGTGGTTACCCTGGATGGCTTTAAATTTATTTTGGAAGATGGCAGCTGGATCGGTTTTCGTTTATCGGGTACGGAGCCGGTGGTGCGCTGTTATGCGGAAGCAAACAGTAAGGCCAAACTGCAAAAATTAATAAACGCTGGGAAAAAACTTATAGCCGGAACCCTTAAAACCGAGAGGAGTTAATCATGAGCAATATTAATGAAGTAAAAGCACGTGAAATACTGGATTCACGCGGTAATCCTACCGTAGAAGTAGAGGTGATCCTGGAGAACGGTATTCTGGGCCGGGCAGCGGTGCCCAGCGGCGCTTCTACCGGTGAAAACGAAGCAGTAGAATTGCGTGACAATGACAAGTCAAGATATTTAGGTAAAGGGGTACTAAAAGCGGTTGGCAATGTTAATAACATCATTGCTCCCAAAATAATCGGCCTGAATCCTTCCCAACAGGAGAAGATCGATCACTTAATGATCGAATTAGATGGGACACCTAATAAAGCTAAACTAGGAGCCAATGCCATTCTTGGCGTTTCTATGGCCATAGCGAAAGCAGCAGCCACTGATAAGGGAATACCTCTCTATAAATATTTCGGTGGAGACCAGGCGACTTTATTGCCTGGTCCGATGCTTAATATCCTGAACGGCGGCAAGCATGCTGACAATAACGTGGATTTGCAGGAATTCATGATCATGCCCCTGGGCGCTAAATCTTTCAAGGAAGCCCTGCGCATGAGCGCGGAAGTATTCCATAACCTTAAAGCTGTTCTGCACGGCAAAGGCTTGAGCGCAGCAGTTGGCGATGAGGGTGGTTTTGCTCCTAACCTCGGCTCCAACGAGGGAGCTTTGCTGGTGATTATGGAAGCTATTGCCAAGGCTGGTTACAAAGCGGGACAGGATATTTTCATTGCGTTGGACCCGGCGGCTAGTTCCTTTTATAAAGACGGCAAATATGTACTGGCAGGCGAAAAAACCGACAAAATAAAAGATTCCAAGCAAATGGTTGAATTCTACGAAAATCTGGTGAATAAATACCCGATCATCTCCATTGAAGATGGTTTGGCTGAGAATGACTGGGATGGTTTCAAGATGCTCACCGAGCGGATTGGGAAAAGAGTGCAAATCGTCGGTGATGACCTTTTTGTAACCAATACTAAATTCTTGTCCCGGGGTATTGCGGATAAGTCAGCCAACGCAGTACTGATTAAAGTGAACCAGATAGGCACCTTGACCGAAACTATTGCTACCATTAATATGGCTAAAAAAGCCAATTTTACCGCTATCGTTTCTCACCGCAGCGGTGAAACAGAAGACACGACCATTGCTGACCTGGTAGTGGGGATGAATACCGGGCAGATCAAGACCGGTTCAACCTCCCGCAGCGAAAGAATATGCAAGTACAACCAGTTGCTACGCATCGAAGAAGAATTAGGCAGCCGTGCTCAGTATAAAGGCAAGGAAGTGTTTTATAACCTCAAATGACGAAAATACAGAAACAAAAACTATTTTTCTGGCTGATCATCAGCCTGGTTGTCCTTATTCTGGTGGGCAATAAAAACTTCTGGCGCTTAATGAAAGCCTACCGGGAGCGGGTTTCATTACAACAACAATTGGGGAACTTGGATGCAGAGAGCAAGATATTACAGCAAAAGATCTACCTTTGCGAGCGCTCTGACCAGGCTATAGAGAAAATTGCCCGGGAAGAATTAGGGATGACCAAAGCCGGAGAACTCGAATACCGGATAAAGAAAACTAAAAAGTAATCTGGTTTTTAATCCCTGCCCCGATGTTCCTCGGGGTGAATGCAATCTTTTCAGCGGACCCTAAATAAAGGTTGACAGAAAAGACTTTTTGGGATAGTATTATCTTCCCCAGTGGTTCGACCATGCTCGCCATTCTTCAATGAACTCGTTCGACAGGCTCACGACTCTTTCGACGAACAACCCGGAGCTTGTTGAAGGGCATCATGAGCTCGGTCGAAGGACTAATACTGGGGCGAGTGGCGGAATGGCATACGCGGCAGACTTAAAATCTGCTGGCCTTATGGTCTTGAGGGTTCAACTCCCTCCTCGCCCAAAGAAATAGCTCGTAGCTCGTAGGAAAAATAATAAAAGAGCTACTAACTATGAACTACAAAACGAAGTTTTGTTGATCGCGGGGTGGAGCAGCCTGGTAGCTCGTCGGGCTCATAACCCGGAGGTCGGAGGTTCAAATCCTCCCCCCGCAACCAATTCAGAGGCAACTACTTTTAGCAGCTAGATTAGGCAATTAGTTAGGCAATTAGATATTGACAAACTTCACCATAAGTGACAATATAACAACATGCCAAGACAAGGACGAATCAACATAGAAGGCGGGATATATCATGTAATACAGCGCGGGATAGAACGTCGGGAGATATTTAAAGATGACGCTGACCGTGAAGAATTTCTTCGCCGGTTAGGTGAGGGTATTCAAGAAACGGGGC
>JACRDM010000012.1 GCA_016218565.1 Elusimicrobiota bacterium
ATACCAGCCATGAGCGAGGTCTTCAGGTATTCAAATGATAAACTGATTACTGAGTTAACCTCTCTTATTGGCAAGGGTTTGAAATCAATTTTGCTGTTTGGAGTTCCTGAAAATAAAGGACTTGAACAGTCTTACGCGGGCAATGGGATTGTGCAGTCGGCCATACCTTTGATAAAAAAGAAATATCCAAAATTAGAAATAGTCACTGACGTTTGTTTGTGTTCATATACCAATGATGGTCACTGCCATATTGGGGATAATGATAAAACCTGCGCTATCCTGGCCAGGATAGCGCTCAGTTATGCCAGTGCTGGAGCAGATCTGGTGGCTCCTTCAGCGATGATGGATGGGCAGGTACTAATAATTCGGCAGGCCTTGGATAAAGCCGGTTTCCGGCAAACAGGAATACTGGCTTATGCTGCTAAATTTGCTTCCAATTTTTACGGTCCTTTCCGTTTTGCGGCTGATTGCGCGCCAAAAACTGGTGACCGCCAGGACTACCAGATGGATCCGGCCAATGCCAAAGAAGCGTTAGCGGAGATCGCCGCTGACATTGAAGAAGGGGCTGCCCAGATAATGATCAAGCCGGCGCTTAGTTATCTGGACATTATCGCGCGAGCCAGGGGAAAATTCAAAATACCGATTGTGGCCTATAATGTATCCGGCGAATACCAGATGCTCAAAAGCGCGATAGAGAATAAAATATTAGCTGTAGCAGTAGTGGAAGAGACTCTCCTTTCCATTAAACGCGCTGGAGCTGACAGGATAGTCTCATATTTTACACCGTATATCTTGAGGAAATTAAAACATGAACGATAAGAAATCACGACAAGCATATCAGGAGGCATGCAAATATATTCCAGGCGGGGTTAACAGCCCTGTGCGCGCGTTTAGGAGCATTGGCCGTCCGCCATTATTTATTAAAAAGGCAGCAGGCCCGTATATTACGGATATTGATGATAACTCCTATATTGATCATTGTTTGTCCTGGGGCGTACATATTCTGGGGCATAATAATCCAGCGATAAACAAACAAGCCGAAGCTGCTCTTATCCGGGGAATCTCATATGGCGCTCCAACCGTGGCCGAAACAGAGCTGGCCAGGAGAATTATCAACGCTGTCCCATCTATTGAAAAGATACGTTTCGTGAACTCTGGCACTGAGGCGGTGATGAGCGCGTTACGGCTGGCAAGGGCTTTTACCCGCAGAAAGATCATCGTCAAGTTTGACGGTTGCTACCATGGCCATGCGGATTATTTACTGCTTAATGGAGGGTCGGGACTGAACGAGCTGAAACAAAGCTATTCCGCAGGCGTGCCGCCGGAAATACTGCAACAGACGCTGAGTGTGCCTTTTAATGACCAGACAGCAGTAAGAAAAGTATTTGCTAAACATGGGAAAAAGATCGCGGCAATAATAGTCGAACCTGTTCCAGCCAATATGGGGGTAATCCTTCCCCACCCCGGCTTTTTACAATTCCTCAGGGATATTACCAGTCAGAATAATTCTTTACTGATCTTTGACGAAGTAATTACCGGGTTTCGCTTACAAATAGATGGAGCGCAAGGCTATTTCGGCATTAATCCGGATCTCACGTGCCTTGGAAAGATCATTGGCGGCGGTTTTCCCACCGGGGCCTTCGGCGGGAAAAGAGAAATAATGGATCTCCTGGCGCCTGACGGTCCGGTATATCAGGCAGGAACGCTTTCCGGTAATCCCTTAGCCATGTCTGCGGGGATAGCGGTTTTAAAGGAAGTGTCTAAAAAAGATTTTTATAAAAAGTTGAATGGCTTAGCTAATGATTTTACCCGGGAATTAAAAGCCCTGTCCAGGAATAGGGGGGGTACGGTTAACGCGCTCGGTTCAATGTTTTCCTTGTTTTTTAGCGCAAAGGAGATTATTACCAATCAAGCCGATCTTCAGAAATGTAATAACACTAAATTCAGAATATTTTATCAGGGATTATTAGCCGCAGGAATATATCTTTCCCCCTCACCTTATGAAGCAAATTTTTTATCTAGCAAACACTCCCCAGAAATACTTCATCAGACGCTGAGTATGGTAAAAATAGCTATTTAGTAGTCTGCTGAAAAACATCCTTAATAATTTCTGTAATCTCGCTTTATTCGCTGCCTGCCGGTAGGCAGGTAATCGGAGAGCTCCTTATTTTTTGTTTTTCAGGAGCGATCAAAAAAATAACCTTTCGTCGTTTAGTAATTTACCCCAGGTTAGAAATATGGTATAATAACTTTGTTGTGGTAAAGCGCAAAAGAAGATCTCCAAACAGTGAATCATATTTGATACGTCCTGAGATCAGGGAGATGGTTAAGGCTCTTCCTTTTTATGTCCTCTTGGTTGATGAGCGGCATTATATTTTATTTGCCAATAAAGCGGTAAAAGAACAGCTGCCGGTTAACCTGGGAAAGATCCTCGGCCGGTATTGCCCGAAAGTCATTCATGGTTTAAATAAACCGTTTCCTGGCTGCCCTTTGGAAGAAGCAGTGAATTCCGGGCAGAGCCTAGAAAAAGTATTTTTTGACAGCAAATCAGGGCGCTGGTTGAATTCGGCTGTTTATCCGACCAGGCGGCTGACCGCCGCTGGCCGGAAGATATTTGTGCATTTTGTGCAGGATATTACTGACTGCCCGCCGGTCGAGCAGCTAAAGCAAAAAGCCATAGCTGAAGAAAGAAACCGGATCGCTGTTGAACTGCATGACGATTGCGCCCAGGGTCTGGCCTATATGGTTAAAAGCCTGGAGCTCTGTGAGAAGCTTTATCAGCAAGACTACAATAAAGGCCTGGCCGAAATAGTCGCGCTTAAAGGTAACACGGCCAGAATTCTGGCGAGCCTCCGGCAGGTGATCTATGATCTGAAAACAGCCGGGGCAGAAGGACTAACCTTAATGGATCGCCTGAAAACTCATTTGCAGGAGTATGAAGTAATTAACAGTATCAAGATAAAAACCAGGCTAATTAAAGCGCTGAACCATTTTCCACCGGAGCCGGCGAAAATAATTTTTAATATTGTCAGGGAAGCTTTGGCCAATATTAAGAAACATAGCGGTGTCAGGACTGCAGAATTAATGACCCGGCAGAAGGGGCCTAAAGTATTTATAAAGATTAAAGATCAAGGCCGGGGATTTAATCCAGACCGAACCAGGTCCTTATTCGCCGGCAGGGCTACCTGGGGATTGTTGAATATGCAGCAGGGGGCTAGTGCTTTAAGCGGAAAACTACTGGTAAGATCACAGGTCGGGCGGGGCACTACCATACTGCTAACCGTTCCGCTGCTTAATAAAGCCGGAAAGGGAACGCATGGCTGAGAAGATAAGGATTTTTATAGGTGACGACCATTCTTTATTCCGGCAAGGGCTAAAAAAACTATTGGAACTTGAACTGGACCTGAAAATTGTCGGAGAAGCCGGCAACGGAGAAGAATTATTGGAGCAGGTAAAAAAAACCGGGCCGGATGTGGTTTTAATGGATATTGCTATGCCCCATTTGGACGGGGTAGCGGCTACTTATAAGCTCAAGAAAATAGCGCCCCGGATCAAAGTGATAATTCTTACGGTTTACGAGGATGAGCCGCATGTTTTTGAAGCCATCAAAGCTGGCGCCATGGGGTATTTGCTGAAAGATGTTTTTGTCACTGAGGTTATTGAAGCCATTCATCGGGTCTATAAAGGGGAAGCGTTGGTGCAGCCGGTTATCGCGGCCAAAGTGCTTAAGGAATTCAGCCTGCTGGATAAAAGGAAGATAAGAGAAGGAGATAAATTTTATAATGATTTAACAGAGCGGGAAAAAGAAATCCTGCGTTTGATAGCCTTA
>JACRDM010000072.1 GCA_016218565.1 Elusimicrobiota bacterium
ACATGGCCTCGACCGGTAAAAATTGATTGTAGGGCGTTTTGGGGCTTCAAATTGGAAAAAGCTGTTAAAAAGGGGAAATAAGGGGCCAAAACGTCAAATATAGGCGTGTTTACGGGGCATTGATAAATAAGTTCTATAATAGTCCGTGAATGAGAGCCAAACTGATGCCTGGGAGCGTGACTGCTCCTCAGGTTTACATATAGTAAGTAGCCCTATATCGGGAGGTTTCCCGTATAGGGCTATTTTTATTTTGTCTTCCGATAACAGAATTTTGTGTACGGTTAGCTTCAATAAGTCCTTCTGTTGGTGCGGCTGAATCTGGGCAAATACCTCGCCGAATTTTTTCAGCGCCTTAGCCACTACCTCCTGAGTTATCTTTTCCCGCTCTAAATCATTGACCATATTTCCTACTGCTAAAATGCCGCTTTCCAGTTCCTTGCGCCGCTTGCCTAATTGGTTGAGCTTCTCCTTGAAGAATAATTGGCCGTCTTCCTGGGTAGTAGCCAACCATTTATTCATGATACCGTCGGCGTTATTTTTTACTTCAGCAAGTTCGTTCTGTAGTAGTTGTAGTTGGCCATTGAGTTGGGGCATTTCTTTCTGCAATTTGCTATTAGCCGATTGGACTATACCGGCAATAATATCTTCACGCATGGCCAATTCCCGGATACGAGCCAGCACTACCCCCTCAACCTCATCAGCCGGTACTTTGAACCGGCAAGCCTCGTTTTTGCATCGGTAGTAATAATAGCGTTTCCCTCCAGCCTTCGTTCCGCAGCAACCTTCCATTTCCGTCCCGCATTTCTCACACCATAACAGCCCGCTATTAAGGATATAGTTGTGTTTTACAGGTTTTACCTTGTTGTGATTGCTTAGATTATTCTTCTTGAGTAGGTCTTGTACCTGGTAAAATTTTTCCTCCGATACGATTCCCTCCCACACCGCATCGATCAACTTGTAACACTCGTTTTCAGGGAGATTCTCCTTTTTCCCCACCTTTCGCTTTTTATTCACTTCTTTTTTCCCGATATAGGCGTAGTTGGTAAGCATCCACTGAATGGTGGAATAAGCAAACTCCTTGGCCGGATGGTGCTTATCCCGCCGGGAGGAGTATACCTTGGTTCTGAACCCTTGGGCATTCAGCGCCTTGGCCGTTTGCAGTAATGAGCCGGTTTTAAGGTAGGTATCATAAGCAAAATTGACCACAATTTTTTCTTTTTCATTAGGCACAAGATTCCCCCGGCGATTGGCATCCAAATCATAGCCTAATATTTGTCCGCCGTTCCATAGCCCACGATTAGCCCGGGCCAAGGTAGCATCCTTGTTTCTTTCCGAGGTCTGCTCCCGTTCGAATTCAGCTAAAGCCATCATAATGGTGATAAAGAGTTTGCCCTGCGAGGTAGTGGTATCGTAATTCTGCTTTAAGCAGACAAATTCTACATTATATTTATTCAGGATTTCAAAGAAATTCAGGAAGTCTTTTACCGAGCGGCAGATTCTGTCCAGGGCGGTACAGAGTACGGTATCAACCCGGCCGGTACGCATATCTTCAAATAATTTGGTAAATTCCCGGCTGCGAAATGAATCTTTACCGGAGATAGCTTTAAGGACATACCTTTCCGCCTCCACCCACTGCTCGCCGCAAGCTACATTCTTATATTCGATATGTGAATGTAGCCGCTGGAGCTGGTTAGTAAGCGACCCCTCTTTATTTTGGGCCTGCCTGTCTGTGCTAACCCTGATTACCAAACCGCATTTTTTCATATTATCATTTAAATACAACTGGTTATATCTATTATGCCACCTGGAAGTTTACTCATTAATCGAATTAAATCAAGGCAATTGTTGGTTATATTCCTTATCATCCAGCAGTTTCTGGCAATCCCGCACTATTTCTCTTGCCCGCTTGCCTATTTCCTGATTCTCAACGAACCCTTCTTCCGTTTTCAAATATTGACAAATTCCCCCGGCCATTAGTTGGACTATGGCATTTAGCCTCTCTTTTTCGGTTAAATCACTTTCCACATAGCTTATCTCTAACTTCCTCATGGCGGGGCCTCCAATATTCCCTACCACTTATATATGTAAAATTTCCGGAAAGTGTCGGAATAAAAAAGAGATCCGTTATGCCTATGTTTGGCAGCCGTGGTTTACAAGCCCCTCAAGGAGTTATTACTACAGTTGTCAAAGAGCAAATTTACTCACTGCGTGAAATTGTAATAATATTAGCATGTTAA
>JACRDM010000073.1 GCA_016218565.1 Elusimicrobiota bacterium
GGCAACGTCGGCATTGGTACGACAAGTCCCACAGAGAAGCTCTATGTATCCGGCAACATTTACGCCACCGGCAGCATTACTCCTGGCTGTTCCAGAACCTTGAAAGAAAACATCAATGAGCTTTCTCTTGCAGAAGCAATACAAACCTTAAAGGGGCTGAGCCCGGTTACTTTCAATTATAAAGCGGAAAAGGTAAAAGACCTGCATCTTGGCTTTATTGCTGAAGATGTGCCGGAATTAGTAGCCACACCTGACCGAAAAGGCGTAGATCCAATGGATATTGTGGCCGTAGTCACTAAAGTGGTCCAAGAGCAGCAGAAGGTAATTCAAGAACAGAATGAAAGAATTATGAAATTAGAAGCAGCGCTGAGCGAGAAAAAATAGTTAACAGCAATTTAATAAACAGCATTAAAAAAGGCGCGTTCCCAATTGGGTTTGCGCCTTTTTGCTTTTAACTATTGGCCAGATGCCATACGCTAGGGGCGTCTTTTATTACGGTGTTATCGTCATGATCTGCTTGGCTTCTCGCGGGTGTTTGGCAATAAAAATTTAGTAGTATTCATTAATTACTGCTTCTATCCTGTCTAAGCCAGTTTTGATTTTCTCAAAGCTGGTGGCATAGGAGAAGCGGACATAGTTATCATTGCCAAAGCCAGAGCCAGGGACGACCGCTACCTTGGCTTCATTCAACCAAAACTCAGCCAGAGCCTGAGAGTCCTTGATTTCCAGCCCGTTGATATTTTTCCTTAAAAGCTTGGCAATGTTGGCAAAAACATAAAAAGCGCCTTCCGGCGCCAAACAGGACATTTTTTTAATGGCCTTGACGCGCGCTACCATATAATCGCGCCTTTTTTTGAACTCCAGGCGCATTTTTTCTACCTCATCCTGAGGTCCGCTAATTGCTGTGACCGCTGCTTTTTGAACAAAAGAGACTGGGTTAGAAGTGGAATGGTCTTGCAGGTTGGCCATAGCCTGCACTATATCTTGCCGTGCCGCGGCATAGCCAATACGCCAGCCAGTCATGGCATACGTTTTGGAAACTCCATTAATAATGATCGTGCGCTCTTTTATGGCCAGTCCGAAATTAGCGATACTGACCTGCTTTTTATCAGCATAAACCAGTTTTTCATAAATTTCATCAGAGATTACCAGCATATTTTTGTCTACGGCGATTTTAGCAAAAGCTTCCAGTTCCTGGGCAGTGTACATCATACCGGTAGGGTTGGAAGGGCTGTTAAGAATTAGTAATTTAGTCTGGTCTTTAACCTTGGATAATAACTGCTCCGGCGTGATTTTAAAATTATTTTTTTCGCTGGTTTTAATGATGACCGGCCGGGCGCCGCTAAGCTTGATCATTTCCAGGTAACTGACCCAGTATGGTGAGGCCAAAATGACCTCATTGCCTTTTTCGCATAGTACCATGATGGCATTGTAGAGAGAATGCTTGGCGCCGCAGGAGACAATGATTTCCGCTGGCTGAAAATCCAAGCCATTATCCCTTTTAAACTTAGCGACTATAGCGGCTTTCAGCTCTGGTATACCGGAAGTGGCGGTATATTTAGTAAACCCGGCTTGCAGTGAATTAATAGCTTCTTCTTTGATATGGGCCGAGGTGTCAAAATCAGGCTCTCCCGCTCCGAACCCGATAACCTCTATTCCCTGGGCACGAAGTTGATTAACTTTAGCAGTGATCCCCAAGGTTGGCGAGGGACTGATCAACGTTGTTCTTTTAGCTAAATTCATAATTTGTTTCATCTTTCCCGGCCATAGATGTCCTCGCAGATTTGATCCCGAATTATCAGGATCAGCAGGGGATAATCTTCTTTTGAAATCCCGGCCTGACTGCCTCTGCGGTCAGTTAAACCGGCAGGCAGGTGTGTAATCAGTTAACCAAAGGCTAACTTATTTATCTTCTGGACAAATGACGATTTCTTCCGGTTTAAACCAAAGGTCTATTTCCCGCTGAGCGTTTTTTGGGTCGCTGGAAGCGTGGATGACGTTTTCAAAGACCCCTTTGGTGGTAATGCGCCCATAGGCACCCCTGATGGTGGTGGGATCAGCTTCCTCTGGATTTGTTGCTCCGGCAATTTTTCGTACCCGGTTGATAGCGTCCTCTCCCTGGTAAACCAGAGCGAGCACTCTTTCAAAATGGGGACCATGCAGTTTACCCTGAAAATATTTGAGTAATTCTTCAAAAAAAGGCTTATCTTTAAGATGCTGGTAATGTTTTTCAGCTAAATCCCTGGAAACACGTACTACTTTAGCTCCCACAATTTCTAATTTAGCTTCTGAAAGTTTGGTCAATATATTGCCAGTTAAAGATTTTTGCAAGCCATCTGGCTTGATCAGCACCAATGTTTTTTCCATCTATAGATAGCTCCTAATTATAAGTTTATGATAAAAAGACTTTTTAACATAAATAATAGGTGTTTGTCAAGAGAAGAATTACTAATTGACTTTTTTGGCCGAAGTATGCTACAATTTGCTTTTAAGGTAAGATTGTTAAAAAAAACCCAGCAATCTCCGGCTGTTGAGGGTTTCTGCAACGGTTAATGTTTTAGTCCCGGAAAGGACTTCACGTGTTAAAAGCTATCCAAAAAATACATCAGGCCGAAGAAGAGCAAACAGCCAAAATTAAAGCAGCGCAAGCCGCAGCCAGCCAAATCCGGCAAGAAGCTGAGACTCAAGCTGCTCAGTTATTAGTAGAGGCTTTGGCGCAGGCTGAAAAAGAAAGCCAGCAGATCCTGGAACAAGCTAAGGAGCAAAGCCAGGCAGATATTAAAAATTTGCAGCAAAAATCCAGCGCAGAAACCACGGCTCTCATCACTAAAACTAATAAAAAGATAGCCCCGGCTTCAGAAGCTGTAATGAAGGACCTTTAATGTCTATAGTTAGAATGAAAAAATTGCAATTGTTTGCGCACAAAGAAATTAAGCAACAACTGCTGTCATTTCTCCAGCAACAAGGCGTGATCCAGCTTCGGCCCTTAGAGCCGGACCAACTGCAGAAAGAACTATTAACCTATTCCCCCGTATCTTCCCAGGAGATCGATGAAACCTTGCATACGCTAAAACACATGGTTGCCTTTCTGCAAAAACACAGCCAGGTCCGTATCCCGGGCCAAATAATGCTTGATCATCAGCAATGGACTGATATTACGCAGCGCTTTAATTTTCAGGAGTGTTTTTATAGATGCCGTAAAACAGAAGATGAATTAGGAAAGCTGGAAAACAAAAAGCAGCAATTAGGCATACAACAGCAACAGCTTGTACCTTGGCTGGAAGTGGAAACGCGCTTGCAAGATTTGCAGGATGGGGTTTACGTTGCTTACCTGGCCGGTAGCGTGAAAAAGAAAAAGCAGGCTGAGTGCCTCAAAGAATTAACTGAAACCATACCGGCCTTATATCATGAAATAGTTTCTCAGGATAAGAATAAATCTTATGTGGTGATAGCTATCTTACATGAGGATCGAGGCAAAACCTCAGACCTACTGAAAAAGTACGATTTTAGCCAGAGCCATTTTCCTAAAATAAAGGTTACGCCAAAAAGACTGCAGGCGCGGTTGACGCAGGAATTGAAAAGAAGCAATAAAATATTAGATCATCTCTTACAAGAAATCAGCCTCCTCAGCCAGAACCTGCCAAAATTAGTGGCCTTGATAGATTATTATCAAAATGTCCGGGAAAATAAAATAGTTCAGAAATGGTTTCTGGAAAGCTCACAAACCTTCATTATATCAGGCTGGATACCAGCCAAGCAGGAGGCTCCATTCCAAAAAGAACTATACCGGCATTTTCAGGAAGTTGAGCTAATTACTGTTGATCCGGGCCCGGATGATAATCCGCCGGTGGAGATTGAAAATAAAAAGATGGTTAAGCCTTTTGAGGTAATTACTGAGCTATATGGCTATCCGGTATATAAAGGTATTGATCCAACTGTATATTTGGCTCCATTTTTTGCTTTGTTTTTTGGGATTTGCCTGGGGGATGCTGGTTATGGCCTGGTCGTAGCCATAGTTACTGCCGCGCTGTCCTGGAAAATGCGTTCCCGGCTAACTCCTAACAGTTGGCGGTTCTTGAATTTGTTCTTTATTGGCGGCCTTTGCGCTATTTTGGCTGGCCTAGCTATGGGCAGTTATTTTGGGGTGGGGACGTCTTTTAAATTGTTTGACCCTCTTTCGCAGTTAACCATATTTTTAGGGTTGGCTTTTACCTTGGGATTGATCCATGTCTTTACTGGTTTAGTCTTGAAGATGAGGGATAACATCAGGGATAACAGTATCTGGGCCGGGCTATGGGACCAGGGATCTTGGATGATCTTGATAGTTTCATTGCTGGTGTTAGGGTGGGCTAAGACGCAGGATTTATCAGCTACCATTGCTACTGGCAGTTCCTTTATCGCGATTATGTCTGCTGCCTGGGTGTGCCTCTTCCAGGCCCGCGGCGAAGATAAGAATTCCCAAGCTGATCTGGACTGTTATCAAGTATTCTTTCTGGGCTTGAGTCTTAGCCTGGCGTGTTGGTTCCTTAAAATAAAGACTCCATTCGGGCTTGTAGGCACTCTGTTATTTTTAGGCCTGATTTTTTACTTTGGACGGAAAAATATCAAGGGTATTTTTGCGCGAGTTGGACTGGGACTATTTAATCTGTATGGCATTACCAGTTATCTGGGTGATGTGTTATCTTATTCCCGTTTAGTAGCCTTAGGCCTGGGTGGCGGGGTGATCGCTATGGTGATCAACACTATGGCCGGGCTCACGGCGAATAGCATACCGGTAGTGGGCCTGATTTTAGCCGGCTTAATCTTGTTGTTTGGACATGCGTTTAATCTGACGATGAGCTTATTAAGCGCTTTTGTGCATACCTCGCGATTACAGTATGTGGAGTTTTTTGGCAAGTTTTATTCCAGCGGAGGCAAAAAATTTAAACCATTTAATTGGACTTATAATAATGTAATCCTGGTTGATAAACTACAAAAAACGGATGCAAACTGATAAAAAGTCAAAGTATATACTAATACGATTACAATAACTTAGCTTAAATCTGCGTAATCGTATTTTTAAAAAGAGGAGGGCAACAATGGAACTTGGTTTAATGTTAGCGATTTTGGGCGTAGTAGCTTGTGCCGGTCTTTCTGGTATCGGTTCAGCCACTGGGGTAGCTATTGCCGGCTCAGCAGCCAGCGGGGTCTTAAGCGAGGAACCGGAAAAATTTGGTAATACCATTCTCTTAGTGGCTCTGCCTGGCACACAGGGGTTTTATGGTTTTGTAATTGCTGTTTTAATGCTCATTTATTTGGGGGCGTTTGGAACTGTTTTTAAAACTATAGCCGTGACTCAAGGGCTGGCATTTTTAGCGACTGGCTTTTTTTGCGGTTTGGTGCAATGGTGGTCGGCAGTATATCAAGGCAAGGTCTGCGCCGCGGCTATTAGTATAGTAGCCAAGAACCCTGAACACTCGATGAAAGGCGTGGTTTATGGCGTAATGGTCGAGACCTATGCCGTGCTTGGCTTCTTGACTGCCTTGATCGTGTTATTAAAAGGGATTGCACCAGGATTAAAATAGGAGAGACTATGTCGTTAGAAAAAATTATTGATAAAATCACCCGGGAATCAGGATCCCAGGTAAATGAAATAGCGGAGCAGGCTAAAAACCAGGCTGCTGTTATTCTCGCTAAAGCCAGGGCCGAAGCAGTCGTACAAGTTAAAAGCAGGCTTGATCATGCCAAGCGTGAGGCAGAAGACTTGAGACAGCGGGAAAAAGCCATTGCCCAGCTGGAGCTCCGCAAAAAAACACTGGAAGCAAAACAGGCTTTGATCAATGAAGTATATAAAAAGGTTGCTGAAAAAATAACAACTCAACTGGATAAATTGTATGCGCTGTTTATAAAAAAACAGCTACTGGCAGCGGTGGAAACAGGGAAAGAAGAAGTGATTTTTTCGGCCCAGGAGGCTGGGCGGCTAGGGCCAAAATTCATTCAGGAAATAAACCAGGAAATGAAAAGAAACGGGAAGTTGGGCGCTTTAACCGCAGGACCTCTAAGTAAGCAGCTTGACCGGGGTTTTATCTTAAAACAGGGATCAACAGAATTGAATTACTCACTAAAAGCTATTCTGATTAGATTGCGTGAAGAAACAGAAGCAAAAGTGGCAGAGATGCTTTTTAAAGACATCCTATAAGTCACAGGAGGTCGAGATTAAATGAGTACAGCGTATGTACAAGCTGTGGGTACTATTAGGGCGCTTGAGGCAAGATTGCTGAACGATCAGGGACTGAAACAGCTGGCCAGCGCCGCGAATTTCATTTCTGCCGTTAATGAAGTAAAGAACAAGATCTATGGCGTCCCTACTGAACGGATGCAGCATCTTCCTGAGACCCTGAGTACTATTGACCAAGAAGAAGAATATTTGCTTATTATTACGGCTAAACTAGTGTTTCATCCGCAACTAGCTAATATAATATTTTGGTATAGCCATTTAACAGAGATAAAGTCGAAGATCAAAAATACTTTGATTCTCCAGGAACAAGTTCCGGAACAGTTAAAAACCTGGCCGGAATTCATCAAGCAGGCTTGGGCGCAAGCTCAAAAGGAATATGCCGCCAACGTAGATCTAAAAATAGTGGATTTTGTCGTTGACACCTGCTATTTGCGGGAACTTCACGGGATATTAGCCCAAATCCACTCTCCATGGCTGGATAAGCTTTGTCTCTTAGCAGTAGATTTTTATAACATAAAAACCTGGCTGCGTTTTAAAATGAATGAAATGCCGCCTAAAAATGATACTGCTTTATTCTTAAACGGCGGTGGAATTGACCGTAAAATCTTTGGTCGTTCCTGGGAGATGCCGGTGGACGATTTTATTCAAGCATTAAAATTTAAACCATATATGCCGGAATTAACAACTGCCTGGCAACAGGTTAAGCAACACGGTAATTGGTTAGCCCTGGATTTATTTTTCACCAATTATATTATCAAAATACTGCAATCGGCAAAATTATTATATGATGGGCCTGAACCAATACTGGCTTATTTAATAATCAGGATAGCTGAATTGAATAATATCCGGGTGATCCTCAGTGGCAAGTTTTATAATTTATCTAAAGAGCTTATCACTAAACGGTTGAGCAGGTCCTATGTCTAAAACAGGAAGAATTTGCTTTATCGGTGAGAAAGCAGTAGTCAGCCCTTTCCGGGTTTGCGGGGCAGATGTTTATTTTTTTACTCCAGAATCCTGGCCAGACATCAAAAAAAAAGTAAAAGAGCAAGATTACCAGATATTTTTCATTACCGAAGAAGTAGCTCCTTATTTTACAGCAGTTAAAGATGCCAATATTGTGATCTTGCCTAATACTGAAAGCATGTTCTTTCAATCCGGGAAAGCCAGCCTGGGGGCGGAGGAACTGCGGCAGGTCATCATTAAGGCGGTGGGGACGGATATTCTTGTTGAGTAAGAGCGAGGAGCAGTAAGTACGAAGAACAGTAAAAGCGAAGAACAGTTTCCAGTCAAAACTGATACAGTGCTCCAGTTAACTGCCTTTTGTTTTTACTGGCAACGGTTTTTGTTCTGACTGGCGTACTAATATAATGGAGGCACTATGAGTGGCGGTAGGATCGTAAAAGTTTCCGGGCCGCTGGTAATTGCCAGCGACTTGAGCGATGTAAAAATGTATGATGTGGTAAAAGTAGGATGGCCCCAACTGATCGGCGAAGTTATTGGGCTTGACGGTAATACTGCTTCTATCCAGGTTTATGAGGAAACCGCTGGAATTGGGCCTGATGAGCCAGTCGTCACTACAAGTGAACCGCTTAGCGTGGAACTGGGGCCTGGCCTGATTGGCGGGATTTATGACGGCATCCAACGGCCTTTGACCGTGATCCGGGAGATGAGCGGGAACTGGATCGCCCGCGGGATTGATATCCCTAATCTGGACCGGAAAAGGAAATGGACCTTTAAGCCGACCAGAAAAAAGGGTGACCAGGTAATAACCGGCGATATTATCGGAACGGTGCAGGAAACTGAATTAGTAGTGCAGAAAATAATGGTACCGCCGGGTATAGCCGGGGAAGTGACGATGATCAAGGCCGGTGATTTTACGGTAGAGGAAACAGTCTGCCAGATAAAGCAGAATGGTGAAAGCAAAGATGTTAGAATGTCCCAGCATTGGCCGGTGCGCAAAATGCGGCCAGTGAAGGAAAAATTGCCGCCGCTTGAACCACTGGTCACGGGGCAGAGAGTCATCGACACCTTTTTCCCGGTCGCCAAAGGCGGAACTGCTTGCATTCCCGGGCCTTTTGGATCTGGAAAATGTGTTACCGGAGATACCCCGGTTTTGCTGGCTAATGGTCAACTTGAATTAATTAGCGATATATATGAAAAAAATAAGAACCATGGGAAAAGGACAATTTCCGATGGTGAGGAATATACTGTACTGGATCGGCCTTTGGAAGTATTTACATACCAAAACGGAAAAATAAACCAACAAAAGGTTAGTGCAGTATATAAAGGCAAAACAACTAGAATTATTGAGATCAAAACTAGAACCGGCAGAACTGCCAAGGTTACGCCGATTCACAAATTATTTATAATCAACGGTTCTTTAGAAATAGTTGAACAGGAAGCCTGGAAATTAAA
>JACRDM010000074.1 GCA_016218565.1 Elusimicrobiota bacterium
CGTGAAAATAAATGAGGTATTAGCCAACTTCTATCAATAAAATCCACTCTAATCAGAGCGGCAGAAGATTATTTTACTTCCAAACGCTGAACTATTACTTTTATTACTTCTTCGTCGATACTTCAAGCTTTTCCCGCTTTTTTCAGCAGTCCCTACCTAGACTTTCCCAGCAAAAAGATGGCTTCTGTGGCCAACATATTTGGCCAAAAAGGGAAAAGCATCTTTCGCCGGCCAACAAGATACACCTTATCCCGAATTATTAGTCCCAGAGCACTGGCTGTCCTTTTAAAATCTTTTATCGACAACTGGTGAATATGGCCGGTATTATACCAGTCATAACCATAGAGGAGTCTCCGGGGCATTTGTCCGGCAAACAGCAGATCCAATCTTTGCCAGAGAAAGGCAAAATTGGGAAAAGAAATTATCTGGCACCGGGCGATCCTTTTCATCTCCTGCAGTACGACCTCAGGATTCATCACCATTTGGATAGTGACATTGCAGACTGCAAAATCAAAAGAATTAGCCGGGATCTGACGCAAATCTACGTCGATTCGGCCTGGGCTTACCTGCAATCCGCGTTTTTTGCAAATATCTACCCCGGTTGCCGATATTTCTATACCTGAGGCACTAATATCTTTATTATTTCTTAAGATCTGCAACAGGGATCCGTTACCGCATCCAAGATCAATAACCTTGGCTTTCTCAGTGATCCAGTTTTCAATATATGAATATTCTGGCCTGGCGCTTATGTGGTCATTATCCCAGATATAATTCCGGTTATCTCCCATGGCGCCACCTTTTTTTGATCATATCCAGGAAAGTATCTGTCTGCTCTACTTTAAACAGAGAGAGCCAAAGCAAGTAAAGAACGATTATCACCAGTCCTACTATACCCAAACTTAAAATTTGCCCGCAGAAAGTATTTTGATCGAAGAAAGCGCTGAGTTTTGACAGACAAAACACACCCGCTCCTACCGAGATCAATCCAGAGATAACGGTTTTTACAAAATCAATGGCCAATTGCTTTAATTTTAATTTACCGATCTTTCTCTGCAAATAGATCAATAATAAACCCATTTGCACCATAGCGGCTATCGAACTGGCTAGAGCTAGACCATTTTGAGCCATAAAGGTGATCAAAAGCAAGCTCATGACAATATTACTAACTACTGCCGTTATTGCCAGTTTGACCGGGGTTTTGGTATCACTCAGAGCATAAAAAGCCCTGATCAAGACATAATTCACTGCCAAGGCAAAGGTGCCTATGGCAAAATACACCAACAATCCAGAAGTCAGGATTGTCGCTTGCCGATCAAAAACCCCTCTTTCAAAAAGGAACCTGATTACCGGGAAACTAAGGAACATCAAACCCAGAGTAAGCGGCACAGTAATGATCAAACTCACCCTGATCGCCTTGGAAACGATTTCCCTGAATTTCTCATTCTCATTTAGGGCTATATGCCAGGACAAGCTGGGGAAAATTGCGGTTGAGACTGCCACCCCAAACACACTGGGAGCGATCTGGTTAATAAGATTGGCATAATTCAAAGCTGAAATACTGCCTGAAGAAAGACCCGAAGCTAATATTTTACTGATCACAATATTCAACTGGTTCACTGAAAGCCCCAGAATCAGGGGGAACCAGAGCACTCCTATTTTTTTTATCCCTTCCTGTTCAAAACTAAATTGCGGAAGATAACGCAATCCTTTTTTGTACAACAACGGCAGGTTCATCATGGTGATACCTACACCGCCCACGAGCGCGCCAACTACCAGAGAATAAATATCTATGAACGGAGCCAATAAGAGCATACCTACTATATTAGCTGTATTCATAATGAGCGGTTGTAAAGCCGGGACAGTGAAATGATGATAAGAATTAAGTATAGCGCCAAACAGTGAAGCCAATCCAAGGAAAATAATGGCTGGGAAAAATAAACGGGTAAGCTTGATCGTAAGGTCTAAGGTCTCACCCTTAAAACCCGGAGCAACTAGATGGGTCAGAGCGGGAGCAAAGATAATACCAAACAGGGTCAGCAGGATCAGGGCGACAAGAAGTATATTAAATATTCCAGACGCCAGCTTTTGCGCCTCCTGCTCCTGCTTTTTTGCCAAACAGGTGGTATAAACAGGAATAAAAGCGCAGGTCAAAGCGCCCCCGGATAGTACATCTCTTAACAATTCAGGTATGTTCAAGGCAACAAAATAGGCATCGGTCTTAAACGTCGCGCCGAACTTTGCCGCCAGGATAAAACTGCAAATAAAACCGAACACTTTGCCAACCAAGGCTATAATCGTGATCATAACCGTGGCCCGGGCGATGACCTTTTTGGCAGCTCCGGTATCTGTTATTTGCTGATTATCTGATATATCCATATCCTGGATTATATCACAAAGGAGGAGAATTGGGAAGGTTTTTAGCAGCTTTTTGGCACAATACTGCGGTCAGGACCAGACCAAGCAAACCGCTTACTATATTGAGCAATATATCCCGGACATCCCCAACCCTGGTGGGAATAAAGTATTGGATGATTTCATCCAAGGTGCCAATAAAACTAACCGTCAGGAACGTTTGCCAGTAGCGGAATATGAATGACCAATCTGATGAATACACCTTAAACACTAAATAACTCAAAAAACCGTATTCCAGCAGATGGATCCTTTCCTCTGGTATTTTTAATATTTTAAGGTAATATCCGTAGATACAAAAAACAATAAAAGCCAGAATATATTGTTTCCTGGAAATCCGGCTTTTGATCAATATCAGAGCCACCCCAGCCATGATGGCCAAGAGCACGATATCAGTCAAAAGATCAAATTTAGATCCTAAATGAGCCTTGATAAAATTCAAAACCGGACGTATGACCGGTAAAGTTAAATAAATCAAAGCTACATAACTTATGGCCAGAATAATTCTGGCTTTACTTGCTTTTGAATTCAGCATATTGTTTCTCAATATATTTTTTGAGCTTTTGTTTAAAAACTTCTTTATCGAATGGTAGAGCGTATTCCCTGATTAGTTGACTGTCAAAGGCCATGTTTTGCATTTTCTTTACCGCCTCCACAATGGCCGCCGGAGTTTGCTCTTTAAAAAACACCCCAGTCAAACCTTCTACCACTGTTTCTAGGGCGCCCCCGGCAGCATAAGCCACTACCGGCCTACCGCTAGCCATAGCCTCTACCGGGGCTAGGCCAAAATCCTCTTCGCCGGGAAAGATGAATGCCCGGCACCGGGCGCAATGTTCGTTGACAACAAGATCGGAAACCCGGCCCAAAAATTTAATATTCGACTTGGCTATATTCTCCAAATGCGGCTTATCCGGGCCTTCGCCAATGATCACCAGTGGCAACCCCAACTGGTTAAAAGCGGCAACGACAATATCAACTCTCTTATACGTATTAAGTCTGGCTACCAGCAAAAAATAATTACTTACTGTATCAGCAATCTTAAAACGCCGGGTTTCGACCGGCGGATAGATGACCACTGATTCCCGATCATAGCATTTTTTTATCCGGTCCTGGATGAGGTTTGAGATAGCTACGAATTTATCAACCCGGTCATTAGTTTGTAAATCCCATTTCTTCAGCCGCTGGATGTAATATTTCAGGATAATTTCCGCGGCGGGGGGTATGTTTTCTCTTTCCACATAGCGCTGATAACTCCAGACCCAACGCATGGGGGTATAACAATAGCATATATGCAGGCAACTGGCATCATGCTGGGCGGCCTTAGCCCAGCCGCTGGAGGACGAAAGTATTAAATCGTATCCCTTAAAATCAAAACTCTCTATCGCCCTGGGAAAAAACATTAGATACTTCTTAAAATGTCTTTTCATCCAGGGGAACTTCTGCATAAACGAGGTCCGGATATCCATCTGCTTGAAAGTATCAGGCATTTCCGCTGGCAAATATACAGACGTATAGATCGGAGCTTCAGGGAATAGCTCATGTAATACTTCCACTACTCTCTCGGCGCCTCCATATTGATTTAAATAATCATGCACCATCGCAAGTTTCATACAACTCCAGTTCCTTAGACTAAACCTTTGCCTTTTCTATCCTGTATACCGCTACATTTACCCCGGCCAATATCCAGAACAGTATTGACACTTTATCATCAAAAATATTAGTATCAAAAATACCCTGGATACTGAACCAGATCCACATCAGGATAAAACATAATCCCAGATTACTGATACTGTTATCCCGGCTCTTATAAGTCCTGTATGAAACTCTTAGGCCTTGCAGTATAACCATAAGCAAAGCGGCTAAACCTAAAATTCCGGTCTCGGCCCAAATCTGCAAATAATTATTATGCGCCGGAACAACTAGGTAAGGAGGCGTATTAAAAGCCTCTAAGCCATAGTCAAAATTGGCCAGCCCCACCCCGGTAACAGGCCGCTGGACAATGATCTTAAAAGCTTGTTTCCAAACCACCAAGCGGGATTGCACTGACGATTCCTGTACTAATGAGGCGATCCTGTTTTTAAATACCAGGCTGAAATTAGAGGGCAAAATGCCGGCCAGTAGGATCCCGATCATAGTCGCCAGTAAAATGTAGGACAGGCTTCTTTTCTTATTAGCGACCGTAAAATATAACACCAGAACGGCTATTAGACTCAACCAGCCGCTGCGGGCAAAAGTAAGGATAATGGCGCCGGCAAACATGAAACCGGCAAATAAATATACGCGGGGGAATATTTTCCCTTTACTTTCTTGATAAAGCACAGGAATAAAGACAAAGGCCAGTCCGGTAAACAAGGTAAAAGCTGAAACAGCGATGAAAGTCCCAAAAGGACGCACCCAATACTGCCAGATATCAGGCAGCCAGTAAAACCAATTCATTTTATTCAGGAACATGTTCTCACTTAAGGCTACCCGTAACGGCCCTGGTCCGGTAAATACACCCACGAAAGCTCTCTGCTTGCTGACAAAATCAAAAATATAGTTAAACCCGGCAAAAAATTCCAACCAGCCGAGCAAAATCATTGCTGTCGCTGACCAGACCGCTGTTTTTAATAATATTTTCACCTGGGCCAGATCTTTTACCGTTCTGGCAGTGACAAAAAATAACAGGATCGGGACAGTCCATTTGAGCAGATATTTAAAAGAAAGTTTGTAGTCTAGCGCCACCGTTAGTGAGAAGATCATGGCCAATATCAAAAGCGCCGGCCAGGATTGCTGATCAGTAACCTTCCGGGTACGGCCATATTTTGCATCGTAAAACACCCACAGCAGGAAAACAAACACCGCTAAAACCTGTGCTAGTGACAGGGTGATCGATGTCCCCAATGAAAAATAGATCTGCCAGGGAGCTAAAAAAATCAACAAACAAAGTCCGGCAAAAATTGAAGTATGAAGCTTGTTTTCCATCAGGCTAGCGCTTCTTTATATATTTTAATATGTTCTTTAACAGTCGTATCCCAGGTAAATTGCTTCACTCTTTGGAATCCTTTTGCTTGCAATTGTTGGCGCAGATCCTGTTCGGTCAGAACGGTATCAATGGCCTTGGCAAATCCCGCCGTGTCAGCCGGATCAATAATCACCGCCGCCTCGCCTGAAACTTCCGGTAAAGAAGCAGCCTTAGAGCATATCACCGGGGTCCCGCAGCCCATGGCTTCTAATATCGGCAACCCAAAACCTTCATAAGATGAGGGAAACGCCAATAATCCGGCCTGAGTATATAAAGCCGGTAAGTCTTCTTCCCTGATATACCCGGTGAAATGTACTTTTTCCGCAAGCTGATAATCCTTGATGGCTTGATAAATCTCTTTTCTACGAAGATCTTTCTTGCCGGCAATAACCAGTTGGTATTCTTTTATCGCTTGGCTCTGGCCAAAAGCAGCAATCAGCCCCGGGATATTCTTCCTCTTCTCATGATTACCTACATAGAGGATATATTTTTCAGGAAGATCGTATTTTTCTAACTGCGATCTTGGGTTTTTGACCGGTTGATATTTAGGATCAACTGCCGGATAAATAACGCGTATTTTTGCTTCCGGAACGTGGATGGTATTCATCAGGTCTTGTTTGCTATATTGGGAATCAGTAATGATCAATTTTGCCTGCCGACAAGCAAAGCCGATCATAAAAGCAGCATAAAATCTGGCCACTATGTTCGGGCAAGCCCCTGGATATTTCAGGTAGATCAAATCATGTATCGTAACCACAAAAGGGAATTTCTTTTTCAAGGACACATTAAAGTTGGGAAAATGAACAAGATCAGGCTTCCAGGCTGATAGATAATAGGTCAGCATTATTTGTTCTTTTAGGCCGTATATATTAGTGTGGCTCAGCGGATATACCAAAGAAGTATGATCAAGCGGCCCTAAATACTTCTCATCACCGCTATTTAGAAATACTGTGGGTTGAATATCAATTTCAGGGACTAGCGGGTCCATTTTTTCAATAATATTCTGGAGATAGCGCCCAATACCTGAGTTCCCCAGCATGCGCGCGTCAATAAACAGTTTCATACTTCCTCTTCCGTTATTCTAACTGAAAGTATACCTGCTGTTATCCAAAAAAACGGCAGCAGGTGCATCGCGTAAGTCAATCCATTAACGATGATTCCGACAAAAGATGCAAAAGCGCCTATTATTACAATCATCGTTGGCTGGTCTTTTATTGACTTGATACTCCGCAACCCCTGTTTTATTACCAGATAGATAAATAATAGGAAGCTGCCTAAACCAAATAATCCTGTTTCTACGGCCAGATCGCTTGCAAAATTAGAGGAAGTAGCGACAACGATAGGGGGTATTTCGGTCAAGCTAACATCTCTATTATCATATTTCTTTTCTAATATCACAAAAGCATTGCCTAAACCGCAGCCCACAAAAGGATGCTCCCCAAAAGCAGCAAGAGCAGTAAGATTGTTCTGATAGCGAATATCTCGCGTAGGATCTGACGTACTAAAAAGAGACCGCGCCCTTTCACTCACTATCTTTTCTATATTTGATTTATATTTAGTGGGGATGATCTTGGACATCATGCTCAGTGAAGCAATAACTATCCCCAAAATCGCCAAAAGCATAAAAGTCCCTTTAATAACATTCACTTTGTATAGGCCTTTAGCATGAGTAAAATATAATATGGTACAGATACTGGCTAACATACCAAGCCAGGAACCACGGCTCATATTCGGGATAACATTAGCAATGATCAGGACAAAAATAACCCATAACGCTATTTTCTTACTTGCTAAAAGTAAAGAAAATACAAACCCAAAGGTAAAAACTAAAAACAAGCCAAATTCATTTGGTTCAGCAAAAAATGAGGTCGGGCGCGCAAAATGATAGGTAAGTTTGGCCAGGCCGCCGGGAATAACTTTCAAAATGGCCAGGATACTATAGAGGCAGGCGATATAGGCAGACAAGACAATAACTTTTACCAGTGAATTCAAAACCTGCTCATTTTTAACAGTATTGATGATAACGAACATAAATAAGATATACAAGATCAGCAAAACTGACTGTTTAATAAATATTGCCGGATAGGTACAATTAAGAACAGATAAGAGCAGGCTGATCGCAAACACTATTAAAACAGGCCCGAAATTATCAGGCACTAAAATCTTCTCCCTATTTTTCAAGCTATATATAACGAGTACTGCTACTAGAATAAGCAGGACTACCTGGTATGCTTTTATATGGATCCGGCCGATACGGTACAATGAAAGGGTGCCCAAGCACGACAGGAATACAGTCAGTATTGTTCCCCGATAAGGTTTTCGCAGGACATAAGCAAATAATATTATGCCCCCCAGCAATAACAAAGCCATTTCCAGGGAATAGAAAATAGCGACATAAATGGGTCCGCCCATGGCTAACAGACTTGAAATTAGTATTTTCCTATTTCTATTCAAGACGTTCCTCTTTGTTACCCATCGGGCCCATTACTTCTTTATAAACAGCCAAAGTGCTCTGGGCGGTTTTTTCCCAAGTAAATTCTCTAACTCTCCGTAATCCTTTTTCAATCAGGCTTTTTCTAAAAGGCTCATCTTGCAACAACCTGTTGATGGCAGCGGAAATTTCATCTGTGCTTTCCGGATTAACTAGTATTGCTGCCTCCCCTGCTACCTCAGGCATGGAATAGACATTAGAGGTAATGACCGGTGTGCCGCAGGCCATGGCTTCGAGTATCGGCAAGCCAAAACCCTCATACAGCGAAGGAAAGGTAAAAATACTGGCGCCATTATATAAATATACCAACTCCTCTTCCCCTATGTACCCGGTCAGTATTATATCTCCGCTATCAACCATTTTATCCAGTTCTATAGAAAAAAGCTCACCTTTATTCCCAACGATGACCAGTTTTAAATCATTTTTCTGCCTTTTTACATTTTGGAAAGCTTTGATGAGGCGCACCAGGTTTTTGCGCGGGTCCATCGTGCCCACAAAAAGTATATATGGTTTCTCTATCCGGTATTTATGCAATACCTCCTTAACCTCAATTTGGCTCGGTATTACCCTGTACTTTTCTGATACACCTAGATAGGTCACTACAATCTTATCAGGCGCTACCTGAAATAGATCGATGACCTGGTTTTTTGTAGCTTGGCTGATAGCAACTATTTTATCAGCTCTTTTAATAGATAACGGCAGCATCATTTTCATATGCCGGGCATGCCAACCTTTGGCAAAATCATGGCCAAATGTGTAAAAACCAAGATCATTGACAGTGATTATTTTTTTGTATCCGAAGTTGACCAAAGGCAGCATAAAAGCAGGATTATGATACAGGTCTATCTTTTGTAAAGTAAGTTGAAAAGGGAAAACTAAGTTATCATACAAGAAATAAAGTACCCGGCTGATTACTGATACAATTGGTATATTTTTTAAACTATGTCGCAGTTTTTCCTGATAATAAATATAGATATTATTTTTATCTATTATCGGTAGTTTTTCACATATATTCTTTATATAATTACCGATCCCGGTTTTATTGTTACTTATGGTCCTGGCATCAATGGCAATGTTCAATGACTATACCCCGTTTTGACTGGCTCTAATTTATTCCTAACCTGTACCGACACGACTTGGTTTGGTTTAGGTGAGATAAATCACCTTTATCTAACCAAATTATATATCAAATACAAAAAAATGCAAGTTTTTAAAAATTATTTAATGCTGGACCCCCGGCTCTTTTAGCAACCTTTATCGCCGTCAAAAGGATAAGATAGAGAACCAAGGCAAAACCAGGATTAAATCAAAAATCGTTTCATCAGATCATTGATCCGTTTTTTTATCATCAGCTACCCTTTCGATTTGTAATCTACACCCTGGAAGCGGAATAACTTTTGCTGTAGAAAATAAAAGACCCGGCCTCGACGTTACATCAGGGCAGGGTCTTTTTTAGTTTTATCTTCAAAAAACATTTGTTTTTCCACTCTATTACTAAAAAACTTGTCATTAGCAGCCCTGGCATTAATTGGCGGGGGTGGCAGGAGTCGAACCTACAGTTCCGGTTTTGGAGACCGGTCGTTTAGCCAGTTAACGGACACCCCCTTTGGGAACTTCAAAAAAACCAAAACCAGTTACGGTTTCAAATACTTCGTCAAGCGGTTGCGGTTTCGATGCCCGTTTGCATACTTCGGTTGTCGGCTACGGGTTCGAGATTTTCCTTTCGCGCTTCGTCTCCGTACACCGAGCTTCTATTCGGGCTTCGACACCGTTTACCGAATACCGAGATCCTATTTCGTTTCTTTGTGCAACGTATGAGCACGGCAAAACTTGCAAAACTTCTTAAGCTCTAATTTATCCGGATGTTTCTTCTTGTTTTTAGTTAAAGAATAGTTTCTTCTTTTACACTTGCTGCACGCAAGTGTAACTATTGTTAAATCCTGGTTAGCCATTGGGACTCCTTATATTATTCAGCGTATAGCGGGTAGCATATAGCGTATAGGAATACAAAACTTTTTCACTTTACACTGTTTTTATTTTTACTCAATGATTTCGCTGACGACGCCCGCGCCAACCGTATGGCCGCCTTCACGGATAGCAAACCGCAGTTCCTTCTCCATCGCTATCGGCGTGATCAGCTCCACCTCTACCATGACATTGTCTCCCGGCATCACCATCTCTACTCCCGCCGGCAACGTCACCAGACCCGTAACGTCAGTCGTCCGAAAGTAAAATTGCGGGCGATATCCCTTGAAGAACGGCGTGTGCCTCCCGCCTTCCTCTTTAGTCAATACATA
>JACRDM010000075.1 GCA_016218565.1 Elusimicrobiota bacterium
GAACCAAACGATAGAAAAGCATACCCCGGGATTTGGAGGTTCTACGGTTAAAGCGAAAAGTAAATTCATCCAAATAATAATCAAGATATTGCACAACCTTATTATGCGAACATTTAGGACATTTAAAGTCAGGCCATCTAAGGTCAAAGAGATATTTGATACATTCTTGTTCAGAACTAAATTGCTTTTCGAATTCCATTATGTCACGCGGGTAGTTTCCCATACCCGTTTATTATACATTTCATAGACTCACGTATTTATTACTATATAAATAACATAAGAACCACGTATGGTCAAGCGATTTCTTAAACTCTTACAAATCACGCAAACAAGTTCTTGTCCAGACTGCGATATTGCAGGGCTTCGGCGATATGCTGGGACTGTATCTGGGGTTGGTTATCCAGATCGCTAATAGTCCTGGCCACCTTCAAAATGCGATCATAAGCACGAGCGCTGAGGTTCAGTTTATTAATAGCGTTTTTGAGCAACTCCTGGCTTTCGCCAGTGAGCTGGCAGTATTTTTTCAGGTGTTTGGGCTGCATATGAGCATTACAATACGTATGCTTTTCTTTCTGGAAACGCTCTTGCTGAATAGTCCTGGCCTGATTTACCCTGTCCCTGACTGTAGCGCTGCTTTCCGCAAGCGTATCAGTAGTCATTTCATTGAATTTGAGCCGCGGCACTTCTACATGGATATCTATCCGGTCCAATAAAGGACCGGATACTTTGGAAAGGTATTTTTGGATCTTAAATAGCGAGCAAATGCATTCCTGCTTATTATCGCCATGATATCCGCAAGGACAAGGATTCATGGCTGCCACCATCATGAATTTGGCTGGATAGGTCAAACTGGTCAGTGCCCGGGAGATGGTCACTACCCCATCTTCCAAAGGCTGCCTAAGCACTTCCAGGACATTGCGATGGAACTCTGGCAATTCATCCAGAAAAAGTACTCCATTATGCGATAGACTCACTTCCCCGGGCTTTGGATATGTTCCGCCGCCGATCAGAGCGACATCACTAATCGTATGATGAGGTGAACGAAAGGGCCTGGTCGCAACTAATGACCATCCATTCAAATTACCCGAAACACTATGGATCTTAGTCGTTTCTATACTTTCCTCTATAGACATATCCGGCAGTATGGTCGGCAATCTTTTAGCTAACATTGTTTTTCCTGATCCAGGGCTCCCGATCAATAGAACATTATGCCCCCCTGCCGCGGCTACTTCCAAAGCCCGCTTGGCAAACATCTGGCCTTTGACATCACTGAAATCTATCTCATAGTGGCAGTTACGCTCAAAAGCCTCCTGCAGATCAAACTCGAATTTCGGCAGTTCCTTGTCATCATTAAGAAAATCCACTACCTGCCGCAAATGGGTTACTGGATATACCTTAAGATCTTCAATTACACCGGCTTCAGTTTTGTTCTGTTCCGGCACCATTATACCTTTAATATTTTCCTGACGCAGGGCCAAAGCAATGGACAGGACCCCGCGCACCTGCCTGATCGCGCCATCCAGCGCCAGCTCTCCCAGGAAAATATAGTCTTTGAGTTTATCTGTCCTTACCTGGCCATGGGCCGCTAATAGGCCTAGGGCAATCGCCAAGTCAAAACTGGACCCCTCTTTTTTTACATTAGCCGGCGCCATATTAACTGTAATACGCTTGGTCGGGAAGGTCAACTCACTATTCTTAATCGCGGACATTACCCGGTCACGGCTCTCCCGCACACTGGTATCCGGCAAACCAACAATATTAAAGGTAGGCAACCCTTTATTGATATCCACTTCCACTTGTATAATATAGGCATCTATACCCATTACCGCACTGGTTAACACTTTGGCTAACATACAACTCCGCTATGAATAAAGAAAGCATATTTTGTCAATATGTTTTCAAAAACTGGCTTCTTTTATATCTGATACTCTTCTTTTTGTCAAGCCTTTTTCGCCAAAAATGGTGGCCAAAAATGAAAGGGTTCAAGAAACCGATTACTATTATGCATTGGCCGAAACTTATTATGTTAGATTGGCGGTTTCATCCACTTGAATCGTCTACCAGTGCCAGATTTCGCACCTGCTCCCCTGTTTTAAGTTAGGCTCCACTTCGTTCCGCTAACTGATTATCCCCTGCTGATCCCGAATTATCGGGATCACCCCCCCCTAGTCCCGATCATATCGGGACTGACCGGGAGGACAGGCGACGCGGGGACAGGCACAGATTTCTAAATGATTACGCCGCTTACCAGCTCTTGATTAAATTTGCCTGCCCGGTTAGATAATTTTATATCTAACCGGGTGAATAATCTGATTTTTTAATCTGGGTAATCAAGTATAGGCTTGAAATTCCTATATTTAGATTTATATAAATAAATCTGGGGGGTCAACTACTTTACCGCAACTTATCAATCCTAGCAAATCTGTTCCTTATTTTATCAGTATGTATTAAGTTAGAAAAATTCTTGTCCATACCAAAATAACCTGGCTCCAGCTTGATCCCCTGCCGGTCCGGGATGGCAATGATCGTGTCAGTGCCATGGGCTATTTTATACGTCCAAAAAGTCCCGTAATATATCCGTTCTTTCCCCAGGCACACTACAAACACCCGGCCGATCAGTTTCAGATAATCAGCAGCATCAAAGGTTTTTCTGGCTGGGTCATAATAAATTATATTTTCCTGGAAATCATACCCGCTAATGTCTTCTTCCTGTATCAGCGGTTGCTCCTGTAATTGGAAATATTCCAATTTGATGTTCTTTACGCCTTTATAGGACTTAGGGGTTTCGGCCAGATAGATGGCGAATTCATCCCCTGTATGGATCTCAAAAATTCTAATTAAGGACGGCACATAAAACAAACCTATTACCGCCACTATTATTAATATTCCCTTTTTTAGCTTCTTAATATCTAATTCATTGACCATGATCATTTCATTTTTTCCGCCAGCCGCTGACCAGATTCCTAGTTTCAGCTTTCGACTTTCAGCCTCCCGCAGCTCTTCCTCTTTATCTTTTTACCAGAAGCTTGCTCATGGACTGGACTATCTTTTGCATTCCTGCTAATTCCATAGTGAATTTGTATCCCCTATATTCCCGCAGCCCGGTATAGAAGACCGTATTGAGAGCCAACCAGGCTACTAAAATAATTAGTATCCCGCCGCCCGACAAATTACCTCGCCGGCTCAAAAGATAGGCCAGCAAGGGAATAGGGAAAAAATATTCCACAAAAGGAATTAGATTAACAAAACTGATCAAAGCTGATATCCACAAAGCTTGTCTCAGCGGTGCAGCGACGGCAAAAAATTGAAAAATTATCCATAAAGAAACAGTGGATACCGCCACCCCTCCCGCGTAATTCGTAAGATAGGTATGAATACCAGGAAATTGTATCATTAGGATCTATCACCTATTTCCGCCTGTCTGCAGAGTCAGGGCCTTTGTTGCAGTAGATCTTGATATATTTTCATATATTTATTATAGGCATTGATCGACCAGGTGATCAGGAAATAGCTGACCCCGACCAGGATCACGGTATAGATGATCTTCTGGTTGCGGCTCAAATGCGGATTGAACCAAACCAGGGGCAAAGCCAATAGCCCGACCGATAATACCGCGATAACCAAGGTCGAGGTTTTCCAGTACCATTTCTTTGGTGTATTTTCTTCAGGCATGTTCCCTCCCGGCAGACTCAATAATTAAAGAGTTCTCTGATCGTGAATACTTGCTCCTTTTGCGCGGCATTAAGAGCCTTCGCTATCTTTGGCTTGCTGCAGAGTACTAATCAATGCCCCCTAGATCTTGCCCTCTTTGGCTCTTACTTTTTCTCTTCTACTTTGTAAAACCTGTTCTTTTTATCCTCTGCCATTTCTTTCTTGAGCTTTCTGATCATCTGCTCTACTTCAGAGACTACCTTTTCTTCTAACAGAGAATCCGAGCGCTTCGGTTTCTTGACCATTTTCGTGGCTCTCTCTTTCTCTTAACCAAATTCCACATCTTAAAAAAATAAAGTGGCCACAATTCTTTCTCATCAAACTTAAGCAACTTCATTCTTTTAACCGTGGCTGGTTATAGGAATTCTATTAAATATGTACCACAAAAATCTACTTTGTCAAGCTGATTTTTTACGTTGCATGCCAGAGCCGCCGCAGTGCGGGCAGGTGGTGCATAATATCCGGCTCAAGGTTGGCCGCATCCGGCGCCGGGTCATCTCGATCAATCCTATTTCAGTCAGGGGAATAATATTGACCTTGGCCTTATCTGTGGCAAAAGCCTCATCAAAGGTTCTCATCACTTTTTCCTGATTATGCTTTATCTCCATATCAATGAAATCCACGATAATGATGCCGCCGATTGACCGCAGGCGCACTTGGCGGGCGATCTCCACGGCTGCCTCCAGATTGGTCCGGAAAACCGTGTCTTCCAGGTTTCTTCCGCCGATAAATTTACCAGTGTTGACATCTATGGCGGTCAAGGCTTCAGCTTCGTCAATGACGATATGGCCGCCGCTTTTGAGCTTGACCCTTCGCTGCAGTGCCAGTTCTATCTGTTGTTCGATATTAAAAGCGGTAAAGAGCGGAGTTTGTTCCTGATAGAGCCGCACTCTGCCTTTCATACTGGGCATCATGGACTGCAGGAAATTCATCAGTTTTTCGTATTCAAAGGTAGAATTAATAATGATCTTGTCGCTATGCAGGAAATTATCCCGGACTACTTTCAACACGGTATCCAAGTCTTCATAGACCAGGCTTGGCGTGGGCAGTTGGCTGGCCCGTAGTTTGACGTTCTCCCACATAGTGTTGAGGAATTTAGCCTCTTCCTGGAATTCTTCCAAAGGCTTACCTTCCCCAGCGGTGCGAATGATAAATCCCTGGCCCTGTTTTTTAATTTTTTTAACAATGTTGCGCAAGCGTATCCTTTCTTTGCCGTTGAATATCTTCTTGGATACACCAAAATGGTTAATCGTAGGCATGAACACCAGATTGCGTCCTGTGACGCTGATATTAGTAGTCAGGCGTGCGCCTTTCTTACCGATAGCGTCTTTGGTGACCTGGACCAGGATTTCCTGGCCTCGTTTTAACTGTTTTTTGACATGGAACACTTTCTTGAAGGCTTTTTTAATTTTACCAACAATGACATTGCCTTCTTCTTCGCTTAGAACATCCTCGATCGGTTCGGTCAGCGGCAAGAAGGCATCTTTGCCGGCTCCGACATCAACAAAAGCCGCCTGCATCCCAGGCAAGATGGCATTGACTCGTCCTTTATAAAGATTGCCGACCAATTGTTTGTCCTGAAAATACTCAATGATCATTTCAGTCAGGATGCCTTTTTCCAATACCCCGATACGGACCATATCTTTCCCGACATCAACTAAAAACTCTTTGTTCATTTTCACTCCACTTATTAATATTTATTTAAAAAGGAATTTAATCCTTTTTATTTGCTTAATTTTATAGCCAGGAGCGAATAATTCCGCGCAGAGTTTATCCGGACGAACGTTTTTCTCACCCAGCGGCAATTGCATTAACAGCTCTGTTACATTGCCTTCTGCTCTGGTTACCTGGATATACGCCGGCAATGTACCAGTCATCTGTCCTTCTACCGCTACCTGATATACCGCCCCATTAATGCTGGCAGACAGGGATTTAATAACGAGCGGTATTGCCTGCCCTTCCAGGATGCTTATTCCCGGAGGCATCTCCCGCGATAGATTTTTAATCATTGTACTTAATTCCGAAAAATTAGTCAACTCAATATCCACGAGTTCTGTTTCGCTTTCAAAACCGACAGCCAACGGCGGCCCGAAAGATATCTTCGGATGGGGATTGAATCCCTGTGAATAAGCCATGGGAATCTTAGCCCGGCGCAGGGCTCGGTTGAACATCACCATCAGCTCCAAATGAGAGATATATTTAGCTTCCCCTTTTTTAGAAAATTTCACCCGTATCTTTTGCAGCGGAGGCAATATTGTCCGCTGCTGCATAAGCTGTTTCATTTGGGCTGGCAGTGTCTCTATCTTCCGAAAAATGTCCATTTGGCAGTCTTCCACCCCGCACGAAGAACAGGACATGTGGCAATCCGGCGTGGTCTTCATATTTTTAGCCTTCTGGTAATCAGTCCAAAGAAATTCTTGTGAAACTCCGGTATCTATATGACTCCAAGGCAGTACTTCCTCTTGTCCCATCACCCGATTGGCGTAGAAGCCAGGCCCAACTCCGGCTTTTTTAAATGCTTCCTGCCATTTTGTGAAATTAAAATACTCAGCCCACTGGTCAAACCGGCAGCCGTTTTCCACTGCATTGGCCAGGACCTGGCCTAATTTGCGGTTACCCCGGGCAAAGATAGCTTCCAGGAAGCTAAGATCCATGGTGTGCCACTTTAACTGGGTAGGCAGGTGCTTTTTCAAGTAATCCTTCTTAGTCCTGAGCTGTTCAATGGATTCCTGGTTATGCCACTGGAATACGCTAAACGCCTTGGGCACGAAGGGAGAGACATTTACATTCAGGTTCAGCCCTTTGTACAGGAATTTCAGTCTTTTCACGAGCGACACGAGGCCCTCAATATCTTCATGAGTCTCGAAAGGCAAACCGATCATGAAATAGAGCTTGATACCCTTCCATCCTGCTTTGTAAGCAGCGCCAACGCTGTTGATCAAATTATCATCAGTGAGGTTTTTGTTGATAATATTGCGCAAGCGCATGGTCCCGGCTTCCGGAGCAAAGGTCAGGCCGCTTTTGCGCACCTGTTGTACCAGGTTAGCTAAATTAATGGAAAAATTGTCTGCCCGAAGCGACGGCAGAGAAAATGAAACTTTTTGTTTTTCGTATTTCTCTATCAATTCTGAAAGCAGCGGATAGATCTCCGGGTAATCGCTCGTGGATAACGATGAAAATGATACTTCCTCAAAGCCGCTGGTGGTGAGGATCTGCTCCAGGAGCTGCTTTACATTCTCTTTGCTGCGAACCCGTGCCGGACGGTAGATCATGGTCGCCTGGCAAAAACGGCAACCGCGGATACAGCCGCGCATCACTTCCATGATAGCCCGGTTATGGACAATATTCAGGTTAGGGATAATGAATTTATCAGGATATGGCGCATTTTCTAAATTTGTAACACGTTTTTTGATATTAGCCGGGACATCTCTGTATTTCGGCGTGATCTCTTTTATGGTCTGATCAGAATTGTAGCTGACATCATAAAGAGCCGGCACATAAATCCCCTGCACTCGAGATAATTGGATGAGCTTGGACTGTTTGTCCAGCTGCCGGACTTTTTTATAATTATCCAGGAACTCAACAATGGCCTCTTCCCCATCGCCAATGACAAAGACATCAATAAAATCAGCCAATGGCTCAGGATTGAACGCGCATGGCCCCCCGGCAATGACCAGAGGATACTTTTCACTCATCCGATCAGCAGACTTGAGCGGAATATGCGAGAGCTTCAGCATGTGAAGCACATTGGTATAGCTCATCTCATACTGCAGAGTGAAACCGATAATATCAAATTCTTTGAGCGGCCTTTTGGATTCCAGGGAGAATAATGGCCGGTTGCGGCTGGTAAGCGCCTTCTCCATGTCCACCCAGGGAGAATAGACACGCTCCGCCAGGGTGTCTGGCCGGCTATTGATGATGTAATACAATATCTTCAGTCCGAGATTGGACATACCAATCTCATAAATATCAGGAAATGCCAACGCCACCTTAATATCCGTAGTATCCCAATCCTTGTGGATAGAATTATATTCATTATTCGTATATCTCGACGGCCTCTCCACCTCCAGCAAAAAATCATCTAAATTAATTGTGGTCAATTTATCTCCTTAATCTTTAATGTTGTTAATATCTGCACCAAAAGACGGCTATAAAACCCAACACCGGAGCAAATAATAATTGACAGTTTCCTGATAACCATTCAATAATTATTCTTTATATATTCGTCCAACTATTTCCGCATATTGGACATCTTAATGTTACTTTTTTATTGGGGATTCTTATTTTGTGCCCACAAGAAGGACATTTATCTATTTTCCAAAATTTCACCTGCGTGCTCTTAGGCAACAATAATTGGTTCTTGCCACCGGCCTTGTCAGTTTCATTTCCGGGGTCTTAAAAAACCACCAGTAAAATTCGACATTGGGTCCATATAATAGACCATAAGCTATACGACAGCGCCAGTAAGCAAAGTCTCTTCTTTAAGCTCTACACTATACCAGCATCCTGGTATGGCCTTTGACTATCTGAACTCTCCTGCGTTGCATAAGGTAATCATTGCCCAGCTCTTTATACGGCACCTTATCTTTTATAATTCCCCTATAAAAATATTCTTATTTGTTGCCTTTTTGGACAGCTGTATATAAAGTATGCAACTTTGTATACATTCTCCCTCATTATTAACTTGCGCAAACCCTCTACTGTCAATTTCGCAAATTCACAGTTGGTTAAGCTTTACTCACTCGCTTAGCAAAACACCGAGTTTGCTTAGCGCCTCGGATAAGATAGCTTCAGGAACTCGACAGCAGAATTTAGCGCTTCTGGCCTGCCAGTCAAGACTCTTAACTTGATCAGCCAGTATGACACCGGATATTTTCAGGCCTGTTGGAATAAGCACTTCAAAGGGATATCCTTTGATCTGAGTGGAAATTGGGCAAAATATGCCAAGCCCTACTTTTTTATTATATGAAATAGGAGAGAGAGTTAGCGCAGGCCGATGTCCCGCTTGTTCATGCCCGGCTTGAGGAGTAAAAGTAAGCCAGACAACATCACCGCGTTTTGGACAATATGAGCGTAACATTACCATGTCTCCTGCCCAGCATTTTTACCCCAATCAACCTCAGAATGTCGGTTGCTCTTATTAACTGCTTTAAGCAATTGAGCTAAGGAGTATTTGTTTCCTCCCTTTGGCTTCACTACCATGGCCCCTTCCACTATTGCAACTTCGACCTCAGATCCACGCTGTAAATGGACATCTTTGGCCAGGGAACTTGGTATGCGCAGAGCTAAGCTATTACCCCATTTCTGAACAGTAGTATGTCGAGTAGAACTCATAGCCACCTCCGATAATTTGAGGACACCATAAATCCTCTCACAGAACCGTGCTTGCAGATTTCCCGCACACGGCTCTTCAAGAAGACCTTCTTACACACATTCGTGTAAGTCATTGTTTTAGGTTTTGTCGACAACTGTTGTCCAGTTCTACGTCTGGCAGTTGTGTCCCCCTCCATCGGTCTTCTTGTAAGTCCCTTCGCTCCGTCTCTATTACGAGACTTCATCGCTACTATGGACTTATCCGACCACCAATATATCATCTGTAAATCCTCACCGTTTATAGGCTTGTGATTACATACCCAAATGGGAATATATTGGTTCTCCCAAGTTCCTATAGTATCCTTTTGATATAGTGCCACGGTCTCAGACCCCGCCAGGTTCTTATCTCCTTGCCTATTAGCGGAAATAAGAATACTGCCTTCAGTTAAATGAAAAACCTCGGCCTCTGAAACGATGGTTATTTCGGGGCTCAATCCCTTCACTTGCGTTGTAGCCCTATATCCCTCTCCTCTGGCTTCACAACGATAAGTTGCCTCATCTGGTGCAAAGGTTTGTTCTGATGTAATGGCTGGTCTTTCATCAGGTTGGATTTTCACCAACTGGATATTACAGGCTTTTCTTGGCGCACTCATTTCAAGCCTCCTTTAAGCATCTACAATGTATATACATTAAAACCGGTAAATTGTCAAGATGTAAGTAGACATCTTAAGTAGACATCTTAACTTGAGTTTGGCAAATTTTTAAAAATACCGTTGTGGAAAATAAAGCTTTCAGCCGATAATACCTTCCAGAAGGCTTGGCAGCCAAAGGAAGGAGACTGAAAGCTATGAAAGTTCTTTCTCGGAATGTTCGGGTATATCTTA
>JACRDM010000076.1 GCA_016218565.1 Elusimicrobiota bacterium
CGTCGCGGCGGGCACATTTTAAACCAGGCGACACTGCGCTGGTCGGCAACAAAGGGTACCGGCGGTATCTGAGTGTGATTGGTCAGAGTCATTTTGCGATTGACGAGAAAAAGGTGGCGGCCGCTGAGCGGTATGACGGCAAATGGGTTTTGACCACGGACACGGACTTGCCGGCCGTGGCAGTAGCCTTGAAATACAAACAACTTTTGCTGGTCGAACGCATTTTTCGGGACATGAAATCGGTGTTGGAAACGTGGCCGATATTTCACCAGCGCGACGAAACCATCCGCGGTCATGTGTTTTGTTCATTCCTGGCGCTGGTATTGCGCAAAGAACTGGACCAGGCGCTGGCTTTGTCTGGAGAGCGATTCGAGTGGGAAGAGATCAAGCGGGATCTCAAAGCCTTGCAGGAGATGACGATTCAAGACGGCGGGAAAATCATCACGGTCCGCAGTCGGGCTGAAGGTTGCTGCGGAAAAGTGTTTCAGGCGGTCGGCGTGGCCTGGCCGCCGGTTCTTAGAACGCCGTGAACTGCGGTTCGGGCAAGCAATCAGCCAAAACCAAAAGGTAGTGCCAAGCAAAAACCGCGCGGCAGAGGTCTCGTCGAGAAAAGAAAATAATCGGAAGCAAACTGTCGAAGATGAGTTTAAAAGAAGCCGGCAGCGTTCCATCTGCCAGGGCATCCAACGTCGAACCAGGTTTCATTCTTACCCTCCGTATGAGCTGGTGAACCCAGCCAGATTACCTACGGAAGGATTATACCATTTATTGACGACAAATGTCCTTAACTAAACGGCATTGATATTAGAATAATCTTTGGCGAGTGAAGGAATAATGCCTTATTTATTCTTGACATTAGTCGAGTTGATGCTCTATAATGAAATAATTGTATTGCTTTCTGGAAAATGAGGAATTTGTGGAAGAATTAAACGACCAATATGTACAACGACGGAAAAAGCTGGAGGATTTAGAAGCCCGGCAGGTGGACCCTTATCCTAATAAATTCGAGTCCACGTTCAATACTGCCGCTATTCGTAAGCAGTTTGGCCACCTGACACGGGAGGCTGAAGATCCGACGATGGTAGTGCTGGCGGGCCGGATTATGACTATGCGGCTGATGGGAAAGGCTTGTTTTGCCACTCTTAAGGATGCGCGTGGCCGGATTCAGATCTATGTCTGCCAGGATAAAATAGGCGAGCCAGAATACGCGCTTTTTAAGACTCTGGATAGGGGCGATATTATCGGCCTAGCAGGAAGTGTGTTCTGTACCAGGACTGGGGAATTGACCATCATGGCGCAGAAAGTTACTTTACTGGCCAAAGCCTTGCGGCCTTTACCCGAAAAATGGCATGGTTTAAAAGATCTAGAAACCCGTTATCGTCAGCGCTATGTGGATTTAATCGCTAATGATGAAGTGGCGGAGATTTTCCGCATTCGTTCCAAAGTGATCAAAACTATGCGCGGCATTCTGGAGGGCAGAGATTTCCTGGAAGTGGAAACCCCGATGATGCAGTCTATCGCCGGCGGGGCGGCGGCCAAGCCTTTTGTCACGCATCACAAGGCCCTGGATATTGACCTGTATCTGCGTATCGCGCCGGAACTCTATTTGAAACGGTTGATGGTAGGCGGGTTGGAGCGGGTCTATGAAATAAATCGTAATTTTCGCAATGAAGGCATCTCCACCCGGCATAATCCGGAGTTTACCATGATTGAATTGTATCAGGCGTATGCGGATTACAATCAGATCATGGATCTGTGCCGGGAAATGATCACGACAGTAGTGAAAGAAAGTACCGGCCAGCTGGAAGTGGAATATCAGGGGAATATTATTGTTTTCTCCGGAGACTGGAAACGGCTGACTTTGCTGGAAGCGGTCAAGGAGTATACCGGGGCTGACTTTATTGCCGGGAAGACTCTGGAAGAAACCAGGAAAATTGCCCGGGACCTGAATGTGCCGTTTGCGCAGCAGGATACTAAGAATAAAATAATTAATACCATATTTGAGGAGTTAGTGGAAGGGAAGCTGATCCAGCCGACCTTTATTTGCGATTATCCGGTCGAGCTGTCGCCCTTGGCTAAAAATGCCAAGGGCAATCCTGATGTCGTAGAGCGTTTTGAACTTTTTATCGGAGCCCAGGAACTGGCCAATGCTTATTCTGAGCTGAACGATCCTTTAGAGCAGAGAAAGCGGATGGAACAACAGCTCAAAGAACGGGAACGCGGAGATGAAGAAGCGCAGATGTTAGACGAGGATTATATCCGCGCCCTGGAATATGGAATGCCTCCCTGCGGTGGTCTGGGCATAGGCATTGACCGTTTGATCATGGTGATCACCAATTCAGCCTCTATTCGGGATGTGATCTTATTCCCGCAGATGAGACCGGAGACTAAATAATGAGGTTCGAGCTTGGCGTGGCCTTGCGCTACTTGAAGTTCCGCAAAGAGCAGATGTTTTTATCGCTCATTGGTATTATTTCAATTGCCGGAGTGGCGGTAGGAGTGATGGCGCTGATCATTACACTTTCAGTAATGAACGGATTCCAGAGCGATTTGCGCAGTAAGATTTTGGGAGTAAACGCGCATATTGTCGTAACTTCCCAGACTGGACGCGGGTTTGAAAATTATAGTAAGTTGATCCCAAAGATCGAAGAGAATAAACGCGTGATCGGGACCAGCCCTTTTGTGTATGCTCAGGCTATTCTCAAAACTCCTGAGGAGGTGACTGGCGTGGCAATAAAAGGGGTATTGCCGTCACAACTGATGAAGGTGGCTGATCTCTGTGCGTATATGAAAGCCGGCAGTCTGGATAAGCTGCTGCCGGTGAAACCGGCTAAAAAGAGTAAAGCTGTTCCCCTAGACGGTATCGTTCTGGGTACGGAATTAGCCCAAAATTTGCGCGTGACCTTGAATGATGAATTAATAATGATCTCTGCGCAGGGAATGACCTCTGCTTTAGGGGTTATTCCGCTGATGAAAAAATATAAAGTGGTCGGAATCTTTGATTCAGGAATGTATGAATATGACGCTAACCTGGCCTTTATTCCGCTGGAGAGCGCCCAGAATATTTTTGGGTTAAAGAATAAGGTCACGGGAATAGAAGTTAGGACAACTGACTTTTTTTCCGCTGAGCAAGTGGTTAAGGAACTACAGGATAGCCTGGGGTTCCCGTATTGGGTGCGCGGCTGGATGGCAGTGAACCGTAATCTCTTTTCTGCGCTGAAGTTAGAAAAGATCGCCATGTTTGTCATTTTGACCTTGATCGTCCTGGTCGCCTGTTTCAATATTGTCGGGACATTGATGATGATCACAATACAGAAGACCCGTTGCATCGGGATAATGCGGGCGCTGGGCTTAATCCGGGCCAGTATCATGAAAATATTCATCTGGGAAGGATTGGTCATTGGATTTTTTGGATTAGTGTTGGGAATGGCTGGCGGCTGGCTGGGTTGCGTGTTGCTGGATAAATATAAATTTATTAAATTACCCGGTGATATATATTACCTGAACCATTTACCGGTAAAAATGCAGTTAGGGGATTTTAGCGTGATTGCTATAGCCGCCTTGCTGATCAGTTTCCTGGCTACGATCTATCCGTCTTACCAAGCATCAAGGCTTAATCCGGTGGAAGCAATTCGTTACGAGTAAAGTAGAATATTGAAAAATATTTGCTTGATTCAGAAACACCCCAAGGGGTAATGGTGAGCCGGCGCAATGATCCCGATTTATCGGGATCAGCCGAGTAAACGCAATAGGGACGGGAGCCCCTGTGAGCGGGGTTTGGGGTGTTTCTAATCCAGATGAGGCGATTAGGTATGAGTAAAAAAGTGATAAGTAATGAACAGTTAAGTTTTGATGATATCGGCGGGGCCACAGGGTTGGGTCCGGTCATGAGACCATCCCCTATTATTACAGTCAAAAACCTGAACAAGAGTTATTATAACAGCGGTCAGGAATTACGGGTTTTGAAAGGTCTAGACCTGGAATTCCAACCCGGGGAATTTATCGCGATCATTGGCCCCAGCGGTGCCGGCAAAAGCACCTTATTGCACATTCTGGGCCTTCTGGATCAGCCCAGCAATGGAGAATTGATTTTTGCAGGTACCAATACCAAGCTGCTCAATGATCGGGAAAGGGCTGGTTTGCGAAATGAGAAGATTGGTTTTATTTTTCAGTTTTATCATCTTTTGCCTGAGTTCACCATGCTGGAAAATGTTTTGATGCCGCAATTTATCAGTCAGAATAATTTTCGCCTGCTGGCAACAGATCGTGATAAAGCGTCGGCTATATTAGGCCAGGTTGGCTTGGCAGAGAGAATGGGGCATTTCCCCAACCAGCTTTCCGGCGGTGAACAGCAGCGCGTAGCTATTGCCCGGTCCCTGTTTAATGATCCGGGAGTGATCTTAGCAGATGAGCCAACTGGGAATCTGGATTACAAGACCAGCTTGGAAATAATTAATATTTTACATAAGATCAATAAAATTAATGGGAAGACTCTGGTGATGGTTACTCATAATGAAGAGTATTCTAAGAAAGCCGACCGGATAATAAAATTAAAAGACGGAAGAATAGTACAATAAAGACAATGACCAATAACAAATTCTAAATTCCAAATGACAAATAAATAACCAATGACCAACCTTAATTATTTTTGGATTTTGATATTTGGAATTATTTATTCGAGATAAGGAGAATAAATTTATGGGTTTGAAGATCTATTTGGACGGAAAATTAGTGGAAAAGGACGAGGCCAAGATCAGCGTGTTTGACCATGGCTTATTATATGGCGATGGAGTTTTTGAAGGCATCCGGGCCTATCATGGCCGGGTTTTTCGCCTGAGGGAACATTTACAGCGTCTTTTTAATTCGGCCAAGGCCATTAGTTTGGATTGCGCTATCTCTGTCGACCAGATGGAAGACATTGTGCTCAAGACCCTGCGGGCCAATAAATTGAAAGATGCTTATATCCGCCTGGTGGTGACCCGTGGAATCGGGGATCTGGGGTTGGACCCGCGCAAATGTCCAAAGCCAACCATTTTTTGCATTACGGATAAGATCAAACTTTATCCGGAAGAGTTTTATCAGGATGGTTTGACCATTGTGACTGCTTCTACGAGGAAAAACATTCCTGAGGCAGTGAGTCCGCGCATTAAATCGCTTAATTATTTAAACAACATCCTGGCGAAAATCGAAGCTACCCTGCAGAATGCTCCGGAAGCCATTATGCTCACGAAAGACGGCTATGTGGCTGAATGTACCGGGGATAATGTTTTTATTCTCAAGGATAATGTGCTGAAGACTCCGCCGACCTATCTGGGCGCGCTGGAGGGTGTTACCCAGAGAGTAGTGATGGAACTGGCGGCCAAGAACGGGATCCTCTGCCGGGAAGAAGTTTTTACCCGCTATGATCTGTTCACAGCGGATGAATGCTTCTTGACTGGCACCGCGGCGGAAGTGGTGCCAGTGGCCAGGATCGATGGCCGGCTGATCAGTAATGGCCAACCCGGTAAGACAACCCTGAAATTGATCGCCGAATTTAGGAAATTAACTTTAAGCGAAGGTGTCGAGATATAATAATTTGAAGTATAGGAATTTCAATCCTATACTTGAGATTTGCCTGCCCCCGCGTTTTTGATCCAGATTTATGGGGATCAGCAGGGGGAAATTTGAGATTATGAAAATTGGAGGTTTTGATGTTTAATCGCTTTACGGAAAGATCCCAGCGCGCCATCCTGCTCGCTCAGGAGGAAGTAAAGCGCCTGAACCATGATTATCTGGGCACTGAGCACCTGCTTCTTGGCCTCCTTGACTTGAATGAGGGCGTAGCCTCATTGGTTCTGGCTAACCTGGAGCTGGACCTGAGCAAAATACGTAAAGAGATAGAGAAGATTGTCGGCGCCGGCGATACGATCATGCTGCTTGGCGAGGTCCCGTTCACGCCGCGGGCCAAGAAAGTATTGCAATTGGCTGTGGAAGAATCCCAGTCTATGGGGCATTCCCGGATCGGGACAGAACATATATTGCTGGGTTTGTTGCGGGAAGGGGAAGGCCTTGCCGCTAAAGTATTAGTCGCGCTGGGTATACAACTAGATCGAGTACGGGAAGAGATCATTAATATCCTAAGCGACCTGGAAGCGCAACACGCTAATGTGGAAAATGAAGAAATTCCGCAGCAGCCTAAGGTGCGGAGCAAATCAATCACGCCCACTCTGGACCAGTATGGCCGTGATCTTACCGCCTTGGCGGCTGAGGGAAAGCTGGATCCGGTGATTGGGCGGCGCGGGGAAATCGAGCGGGTCATTCAGATACTGTCCCGCCGGACCAAGAATAATCCGGCTTTGATCGGTGAGCCGGGAGTGGGGAAGACAGCGATCGTCGAGGGCCTGGCTGAACAAATCATTAATAACAATGTGCCGGAAGCCTTACTGAATAAGAGAGTGCTGACCTTAGATTTAACTGGTCTGCTGGCTGGTACAAAGTACCGCGGTGAATTTGAACAACGGTTGAAAACGATTCTGGAAGAAATACGACGGGCTAAGAATTCCATTATCTTGTTTGTCGATGAACTGCATACCATAGTTGGGGCTGGAGCAGCGGAAGGGGCTATTGATGCTTCCAATATTTTGAAGCCGGCTCTCGCGCGCGGAGAATTGCAGTGTGTCGGAGCCACTACTTTTGACGAATACCGCAAATATGTTGAACATGATGCTACCTTGGAACGCCGCTTCCAGCCGATCGTGGTGGAACCTCCCAGTATAGAAGAAACCAAAGAGATATTGAAAGGTTTACGGGAACGGTATGAGGCGCACCATCATGTCAAGATCACTGATGAAGCGATAGCTGCAGCGGCAGAAATGGCGGACCGGTACATTCCTGACCGTTTCCAGCCAGACAAAGCCATTGATCTGATGGATGAGGCTGCCTCCCGGGTGCGGTTACAGGCCACTATGTTGCCGCTGGATCTAAAATCCATTGATGAACAAATTGAGCTGTTGGAGAAAGAAAAGAAAGAAGCTACTAATATACAAAATTTTGAAACTGCGGCTAAATTGCGCGATCGCGAGAAAGAATTAAAAACCGGGCTGGACAAAACCAAGAAAGACTGGATGCAAAAGAGGAGCAAAAAAGATGCCGCGGTAGGGGAACAGGATATTGCCTATATAGTTTCCAAGATGACCTCTATCCCGGTAATGAAGATCACGGAGAAGGAACAGTCCAAATTAGTGCATATGGAACAGGATCTGCGGCACAGGGTGATCGGGCAGGATGAAGCGCTGAAGGTCATTGCCCAGGCAGTGCGCCGTTCGCGGACCGGTTTGAAAGATCCCCGGCGGCCGATCGGTTCTTTCATCTTTCTTGGACCTACCGGTGTCGGCAAGACCGAACTGGCGAGAGCGCTGGCTGAATTCATGTTCGGCAATGAAGAGTCGGTCATCCGGGTAGATATGAGCGAATTTATGGAAAAATTTGCCGTGTCGCGGCTTATCGGGGCGCCCCCGGGTTATGTCGGTTATGAAGAAGGCGGACAGCTTACGGAACAAGTAAGGCGCTGGCCATATTCTGTAGTTTTACTAGACGAAATAGAGAAAGCCCATCCAGACGTATATAATATTTTACTGCAGGTATTGGATGAAGGAAAACTGACTGATAATCTCGGCCATAGCGTTAATTTCAAGAACACCGTGATCATTATGACCTCCAACCTGGGCGCCAGATTGATCGAAAAAGGCAATACCATGGGCTTTACTGGTGAAGAGAATGGGGAAAAAAGCTATCAGGAAATGAGAGATATAGTGCTGGAAGAAGTAAAGAAAGTATTCAATCCAGAATTCTTGAACCGGATCGACGAAGTCATTGTTTTTAGGACCTTGAAGCGCGAAGAAATGCGCCAGATCGTGGAACTTATGCTGAAAAAAGTGATAGCGCGTATGCATGAACAAAATATTGTGCTGAAGATCGATGCGGCAGTCAATAGTTTTCTGGTAGAGAAAGGGTTTGACCCAAAATCCGGCGCCCGACCGTTGCGGCGGGCTATTCAAAAATTTCTGGAAGACCCTCTGGCTGAAGAGCTGCTTTCTAAAACCGTTGATTCAACCCGGCCTATCCTGGTATTATTGGCGGCAGGAAAAATAGTCTTCAAACAACTTACCAGTATAACCGCCTCCTAGTTTCTATTCTAAGAAAAGCTGCTTATCTTAAAGGAAGCTCCATGGTTAAATCAAAAAAAATTACTGTTGCTTTAACAGTAAGTATTTTTTTATTAGGGAGTTTTATTTTACTGCACCGGCTCCCTTCCGGCATCATGAGCGGGCGGCTTAAAGAACTATTAAGCCGGAACCTGGGTCAATGGGTGAATAAAGAGGTGGAGATCGGCCAGCTCAGTACTAATATTTTTAATTCCTTGACCATTAATGGACTGAAAATATACCAGCGCGCGAAGCGGGATGAAAGCCCCCTCTTTGAGACCAGGAGGATTAATGTACAGTACAGGCTCTGGCGGTTACTGACTACCAGGGATTTTAACCGGAGCATTACGACGATTATCCTGGTTGATCCAGCAGTGCATCTCCGGTACCGTCAGGCGCAGTGGAACCTGAGCGAGCTCTTGGCCGGGCAGCTCTTTAGCCATGCCGCAAATAAGCGGCCGCATTAAATACCGGCGGTAAGATCAAATATCCGCAAACGATCAGCTTGTATATAAGTACCCAGAATAATTATGAAGAAATCCGGTGTAGTACTATATTCGTTGAGCTAATTTGGACAACAGTAATGATAGTAAATAATAAGATATCTATATGATACGTGCTCGGCTTTGGTCGGAGATGGCGCCCGGCCCCTGACCAGATATATGTCTTTGGAAAAAAATATCCCGGCTGATTTTGACCTGACCTGCCGGAGTGATGGTAAAAGGGGTATTTTAGTGGCTATCCCGGGATTTATTGACCGGGGAGAGATCAAGGGTGAGGCCCATATTTTTGGGCAGGCAAAAAATTATCAACTCCAGAGAAAAATTACGTTAACCAATACCCATTTGACTTATCCGCCAAAAAAATCTTCCAGCCTTGTAGCCAGCGCTGAGTGGCTGAATTAGGCCCATTGGAACCTGGAGCTTACCGGCGGAGACAACACGTGGTACGAAAACGAATTAGTCGAAGTAAATGTTAAAGGTAAATTAGTTTTTACCGGGTCTGCCAGCGCTCTCGATGTCGCCGGCAGAGTAGAATCTAGGCGTGGCGCTTTACAATATTTAGGTAATGATTTCAGGATCAGGGAAGCAACCCTGGATTTTTATAACAATGCCGCTTATCGCTGGCACGGCTGAAGCTCAGGCGGCTCAGGATAGGGTGGTTCTGAATATAGCTAAAAATAAGCTAGAGGATATTAATCCTCACCTTACCAGCCGCTATGATCCGCAAATGACGGAACAAAAAGCGATCAGCATGCTGGTATATGGATCAGAGGTTAACCAATTACCCGGGGAAGAACAGAATAAGGCCCTGGTAAAAGAAATGCTCAAGATGGTAGATACTACCCTCAATACACGAATAATCAAATCAGTAGTTAAGAAAATGGGGTTAGACAGAGTTATTGATGTAGTTCGTATTAAGACTGAAGTGACTCAGCGCGCGACAGAGCATACTACTGGCTCGGTCTGGAAAGGATCTAGTGTCAGTATCGGGAAATATCTCGGGCCGCGCATTTTTCTGGGATATAATACCATCTTGGCAGAAGGGCTGACTCCTAATAAATTAGCGTTGAAACACCAGGTAGAGATGGATTATCAGCTTAAAGGCAGTAAATACCTGAAAATGAGAGTCGATGATAAAGAAAAGTTCCTGGGGATAGAGAACCAGCTCCGGTTTTAAACTGTAAAAAACCGTAAAAATCAGTTGGAAATTAAGACTTTTTATGATAGAATAAAAAAGTACGCAATTAGGAGGATTAATGAATAAGCGCTATCACCATAGGATCAGGAAATTTATTTTTCTGGCTGTTCTAATAACGGTTTTTAGCTTGATTGGCCACCTAGCCTTTGCCCAGGAAGGGAAAAAGATCATTGAGGTAGCGGTGGACGGTCTTAAGAACGTGCCTTTGAAAAACGTCTGGGAAGTGGCCAAAACCCGCAAGGGCCAGACCTATAAGCAAGAAACCATTGACAGCGATCTGCGGGCCATGTTTGATTTAAACCTGTTTTCCTCTATCAATATCGATGTCAGCGATAAGAATGACGGCGTTAAAGTGACCTTCATAGTAGTGGAAAAAATGATCATCAAACAAATAGATTTTAAGGGGAACAAGGCCTTTAAAGCTTCTGCTCTGAAGGACGAAGTCACTTGCCAGGAAAAGGAAGCTATTGATGAAGGCCAGCTGGCAGAATCAAAGAATAAGATCATTACCAAATATAAAGATAAAGGTTACGCGGAAATAAAGGTGGAAACTTTTACCACTGACCTGGGTGAGGGCAAACAAACCCTAACTTTTTTTGTCACGGAAGGCAATAAGATCAAGATTGAAAACGTAGAAGTGGTGGGTAACCGGTTCCTTGCGGCTAAAAAAGTACAAAGGGTGATGAAAGTAAGGAAAGGCAAAATATATAAAGAAGAAGTAATGACCAAAGGCGTAGAGGACCTAACCAAGTATTATCGAAAAAGAGGTTTTTATAATTTTAAAATGGAAGAGCCGCAGATCACGTATAATGAAGATCATTCCCAAATGATGGTTAAAATTACCTTAAGCGAAGGATTGCGTTATAAGATTGGCCAAATTACCTTTAGCGGTAATACGGTGCTGGCGGAAAAAGATTTCCGGAAAGATTTAACAGTTAAAGAAAACCGGCTGTTCAACCAGGAAGATTTCGATCAGACTACGGCTAATATCCAGGCGATGTATGCGGATAAAGGTCATGTCTTTGCCCGGATCAATCCTAACATAACCACTCATGATGACACCTTGGTGATGGATCTTGATTATCAGATCGCTGAAGGGCCCATGGCTTATGTCGGTAAGGTGGAAATAGCCGGCAATGAGATTACCAGAGATTATGTGATACAGCGGGAGATCCTGTTGCATCAAGGGGACCCGCTAAGCATGACCCGGGTTCGCCGCAGCCAGGAACAGCTTTATAATTTAGGTTTCTTTGAAGATGTGGGCCTGGATACCAGACCGAATCAGGAAAAGCCGGAAGACCAGCTGGACCTGATCTTCAAGGTTAAAGAAAAATCGCAGGTTAATGCGCTTAGCCTGGGGTTAGGATATAGCACTGTAGATAAGGTCGTTGGCAATATGCAAGTGCAGATCAATAACCTCTTTGGCCGTGGCCAGCGAGTCAATCTGATGTATGAGATTGGTTCATTACGGCAAAATTATGAAGTCAGTTTTTTTGAACCGTGGTTTATGCAGAAATATTTTTCATTTGGCGCCAATGTATTTAATACCAGAAGAGAAAAGTCTTTTTATTGGAGCCGGACGGAAAAAAAATATTTTGAGGACAATGAAGGTAAGAACCCGTTAGTTCCACTGAAATTATCATCTTCTTCAACTGAGAATGATTTCTATTCTGAGACCAGCCGGGGCATAGGATTTAATTTTGGCAAGAGGTTTAAGGAGATTTACAATAGCAGTATTGGCTATTCATATGAAGATGTCAGGATCCGTAATCTTTCCGAAAGATTCAGGCAGGAAGATACCAATGAAACCAACCCATATAGCGGTAAATATTATCAAAATATTAGCGATGAAATTGCTGGTAGTACTGACCGGGGTTTAGTAAAAACCAGCGCCATTTCTTTAGGCCTGTCGCGCGATACCAGGGATAATGTTTTTGATTCTACCACCGGTTCCAGGCATTCCATTAATTATAAGGTGGCGGGTGGCTATTTAGGCGGTGATAATTATTTCCAAAAACTTGTCGGGGAAACTTCCTGGTTCTTCCCCAGTTTTTGGAAGTTTGTCTGGGGACTGCATGGTATGGCCGGCGTGGTTCAGCCTTTTGGCAAAACCAGCGTCATTCCGGTGTATGAGAGATTTTATTTAGGGGGAGCGGAAACCGTTCGCGGGTATGAATATAGAGGACAGATCGGGGAGATCAGCGGCGGCAAATTTGTTTCCCTGTTTAACCTGGAATATAGTTTCCCAATTATCAGGGAAAAAAGACAGACCATTTTAAAAGGCGCCTTTTTTTACGATGCCGGAAATACCTGGAACACCACCAAATTGCATCATCACGACGAACTAACCGGCCGTAATAATTATACTTTACAACAAGGTGTCGGTTTCAGCCTGCGTTTTACTTTGCCCATGTTCCCGATCAGGTTTGATTGGGGATACGGGTTGAATCATCGCGACCCGCAGGAGTCGAAAACACAGTTCTATTTTAGTATCGGACCAGTATTCTAAGAAGAAAAATCAAAAATCGAAAATCAAAATTAAGATATACAGATTGTATATTTTTAAATTTTGGTTTGTGATTTTGATATTGAATATTTTATTTTTGATATAGGAGGAATAAATGAAGAAATTTATAGCAGCGATAATACTTAGTGTAATATTAACCTCGGCCAGCCTGGTTCTGGCGGCGGGATTAAAGATTGGGTATGTGGATGTAGCCTCGATTTTTGACCAGTATTCAGAGACCAAGAGAGCCAAGCTGGCTTTGGAGAAAGAGATCAAGGCTAAGCAAGATACGATCCAGAAAATGAGCGATGAAATCAAAAATCTGCGGGTAGAACTGGAGGCGCAGCAAAGCGCGTTGTCGGCTGATGATAAGAAAAACAAAACCCAGGAGATAGACCGCAAAGCGCAGGACTTGCAGAAATTCACTGAAGATTCAGAAACTGAACTATCCAAAAAGGAAGCTGATCTTACCCAAAATATCCTGGCCAAAATATATGCGGCCGTCCAGCAGGCTGGACAGGATAAAGGGTTTTCTTTGGTCCTGGATAAAAACAATGTCATTTTTGGACTTGATTCCTGGAATATAACCGCGGATATTCTGAAAGCGCTAGAGAGCGGTCCAGCGCCGCTGAGCAGCCCGACTTCTGGTTATATACTTGCTCCCAATCAGTCTCCCGCGCCAACCAAGGCTGAGGAAAATTCCCCGAACCGATTAAATATTAAAGAGGAATAGCGTGGAAAAAACTTTGGCTGAATTAGCGGCTCTGGTGGGTGGTAAAATAAGGGGCGATCCGCAGCTACTCATCAAAGGAGTGGCTGGGATCAAGGAAGCAAAGAAGGATGAAATTACTTTTTTGTCCAATCCTCGTTATAGCCAGGATCTGGCAAAAACTGAAGCCGGGGCAATTATTGTTTCTCCGGATATAGAAACCCTGAATCTGGCAGCGATCATCTGTGACAATCCTTACTTAGTGTTGGCCAGGATCTTGGGTATTTTTTACCCTCAGGGACAAGTGATCCCAGAAGGAGTGCATGCTTATGCGGTGATCAATTCACAGGCTAAAATCGGCGCCAAAGTGGCCCTTGGCCCGTATGTGGTAGCTGAAGAAGGCGCGGTCATCGGTGACGGAACGATTGTCTATCCAGGTACGTATATTGGCAAAGGTACCAGGATTGGCAGTTCTTGCCTACTCTATGCCAATGTTTCCATCAGGGAAAAGATAACTATAGGTAATAACGTCATCATCCATTCCGGGGCAGTCATCGGCAGCGATGGTTTTGGTTTTGTCCCCAGTGGCGGGCAAAACGTAAAAGTGCCGCAAGTCGGTACCGTAATCGTGGAAGATGATGTTGAGATCGGGGCGAATGTATGCATTGCCCGGGGGACTCTGGGAGATACTATTATCGGGTCCGGGACTAAAATAGATAATTTGGTCCAGATAGCGCACAACGTGAAAATCGGCCGTAATTGCCTCATCATTGCCCAGGTAGGTATTTCCGGCAGTACCACTGTGGAAGATAATGTGACTATTGCCGGGCAAGCCGGTATTGTCGGCCATATCACCATCGGCAAAGGTAGTATAGTGGCTGGTAAGGCCGGGGTGACCAAAGATGTGCCGCCAAAAGAGGTAGTGAGTGGTTATCCGGCCCAGCCTCACCAAGTGGCCAAAAGAGTGAATGCCGAGATCCAGAAGCTTCCTGAATTAAGCAAGAAAGTCCGTGAACTGGAAAAAAAGATAGAAGAATTAGAAGAAAAATCAAATATCAAAAATCAAATATCAAAATGACAATGTAAAAATAAAAAAACGATTATTTTATATTTTTGAATTTTGGTTTGTGGTTTTGATATTGAATATTTGATATTTTATTTATTAGGCTTATCTGATTTCTATTTACGGGGGGATAATGGAAAAGCAAAAAACGCTCAAAGATCCGGTGTCATTTTCAGGCGTAGGTTTGCATACCGGCAGTACCACGAGAATAACTTTTAAACCAGCGCCAGCGAATATAGGTATTAAATTTATTCGCCTTGACCAGCCAAATTCCAGCGAGATAGCCGCTGATATTGATAACCTTATTGATGTCAAACGTGGTACCAACATCGGCTTGGACAATGTGAAAGTGCATACGGTAGAGCATATCCTTTCCGCGCTTTCCGGATTAGGCATCGATAATTCCTATATCGAAATAAATGCCAATGAACCGCCGGTAGGGGACGGCAGCGCCCGGCCATTTATTGAGACCCTGCAGAAAACCAGCATCGTGGAACAAGATGCGCCCCGCCAGTATTATGAACTAAAAGAACCAGTATATTATGTGCATGAGGATACCAGTATTATTGCTGTGCCGGCGGATGAATTAAAAATAAGCTTAACGATAGTATATAACCATCCCCTGCTCAAATCACAACATGCCAGTTTTATTATTACACCGGCGATTTTTATTAAAGAACTGGCTCCAGCCAGGACTTTTTGTTTTGATTTTGAAATAGAGACTTTGAAGAAACAGGGATTAGCCAAAGGCGGTAGTCTGACCAATGCCGTAGTGATCGGAGAAAAGGATATTCATAATGAACTGCGGTTTCTGGATGAATTTGTCCGGCATAAAATTCTTGATTTGATCGGTGATCTTTACCTGCTCGGCCAGCCCCTGAAAGCGCATATTATTGCCGTTAAATGCGGTCACCCGTCCAATGTGGCTTTCGTGCAAAAGCTGAGGGAAATAAAAAATAAAGAGGCGGCTCAGCTGGCGGTAAAAGAAGCGCAAAAAGCAGCAGCCGGCAACAACCGTTTTGCCGGTTTGGATCTGGATAAACCCTTAATGGATATTAATGAAATACAAAAAGTATTGCCGCATCGTCCGCCGTTTTTGCTGGTGGACAAAATACTGAAAATAGAGGAAGACAAAAAAGCTGTTGGCTTAAAGAATGTCACGATCAATGAAGATTTCTTCCGCGGGCATTTCCCAGGTCATCCCGTAATGCCAGGCGTGTTGCTGATCGAAGCGATGGCTCAGGTAGCTGGCGTATTATTGCTGAAGAAAAGTGAAAATGCCGGGAAATTAGCTTATTTCATGACTATCGATAAAGTAAAATTCCGTCAGACGGTGGTGCCAGGAGATACCATATTTTTTGAAGCAGAATTATTGAAAGTAAAAAGCAGGACCGGTATAGTTAACGGGAAAGCTTATGTAAACAATTCGTTAGCGGCCGAAGCAGAGTTTATGTTCATGTTGGTTGACCGGTAAATAAAAAAAGCAAGGCACAAAGGCACAAAGTTTAAAGCCAAAACCAGGCACAAAGCGAAACAAAATTTCCAATTTTTTACTCTGTACCTGTGTGCCTAACATTGAACTTTCTGCTTTCTTTTAACTTTGTGCCTTAATGATAATTTTTTTGGAGGAAAAGATGAATATTCACAAAACAGCCCTGGTGCATCCTGATGCTGTCATTGGTGAAAATGTGGAAGTTGGCCCTTTTTCCATAATCGGCAGGGATGTAAAAATCGGTAATGGTACGAAAATAGAAGCCCAGGCGCTTATTGACGGAGACACTGAAATTGGCGCAGAATGCCATATTTTTACTGGCGCAATCATTGGCACTCCGCCCCAGGACTTGAAATATCGGGGTGAAAAAACGAAAGTGATTATCGGCAATCACAATGTGATACGCGAATATGTAACTATTAACCGTGGTACGGCGGCGGTAGGCGAAACCAAGATCGGTGATAATAACCTGTTCATGGCTTATGCTCATGTGGCTCACGACTGTGTTATCGGCAGTTATGTGGTGCTGGCCAATAATGCCACTCTAGCCGGACATGTAGTTGTAGAAGACCGGGCTATTATTGGCGGTATGACCCCGGTGCACCAGTTCTGCCGGATCGGGACCTTTACTATCCTGGGCGGCGGTTCGCGAACTAATAAGGATGTTCCTCCGTACTGCAAAGCAGCCGGCAGTCCGATCAAGATGTACGGTCTCAATACCATAGCTTTAGAAAGAAATAATTTTTCGCTGGACGTGCGCAACCAGTTGAAAAGAGCTTACAAAATCGTTTTTCGCTCTAAAATGAATACTTCCCAGGCGCTGGTGCAATTGAAAAAGGAGACAAACTGGTGCGATGAAGTAAAATATTTTATCCAGTTCATCGCCGAATCTGAAAGAGGAATCACCAAAGAGTAAAACAAATCCAAATTCCAAAGGCCAAATATCAAATTAATCATTCAACTAAATATAGACAAGGCGTGGACGAAATTTACTTCTGGAGAACTATCGCGCAACAGGAAGTGGATTTCCTTTATAAAAGCAAAGACGGCCTTATCCCGGTAGAAGTTAAATATACTCTGTTCAAGGAGAAATATATCCCTTCCGGCCTGAGGAATTTTATACAAAATTATCAGCCCAAAGAAGCGCTCATAATCACGAAGGATTATTTAACAAAAATTTGAATCTAGGAGACAAAGTCGTCCTCTATACGGATGGGATGACGGAAGCGCGGAATTTCCAGGAAGAAATGTACTCGTTGGAGAGATTTACCGAGAGTGTCCAAAAACACGGCCATAAACCGTGCCAGGAATTAATCACCTCACTAAGAGACGAAGTCTTTCGCTTCATTGGCAAGAGAGAACAGTATGACGATATTACCTTGGTCGTAATGGAAGCGGTGTGAAAAACATTTCCAAAAAGGTAAAAAAACATTGGCCTTAACAGTTTATAATACTTTAACTGGTAAAAAAGAAGAATTTGCGCCGCTGCAGGGTCAGGATGTCAACATGTATGTCTGCGGGGTCACTCCTTACGATGAAGTTCATTTGGGGCATGCGCGCTGCTATGTGGCTTTTGATGTTATCAGGCGGTACTTGGAGTACAAAGGGTATAAAGTCAATCATATCCAAAATTTTACGGATATGGATGACAAAATTATAAATCGCGCTCGTGAAAATAATACCGATCCCTTGCTATTGGCGCAAAAATATATTGACGGCTATTTTACTGCCATAGATGCTTTAAATGTAAAGAGAGCCAGGTCTTATCCTAAGGTAACCGAGCATATTTCTGAAATTATCAATCTGATCGAAGTATTGATAAAAAAAGAATTTGCTAATGATGTTGACGGAGATGAGTATTTTCGAGA
>JACRDM010000079.1 GCA_016218565.1 Elusimicrobiota bacterium
CACTACCACTATACCACTCTATCACTCTACCACTGGCTCCGTTGAAGTGATCCAGAGCGGGGGCTTTGTGTTAGGGATGCTGCCGGAGATAGAGACCTACTTAGAGAATAAAGAGCTAAAATTAAACTCTGGGGACAAAGTGATCCTCTATACAGATGGAGTAACTGAAGCGCGGGATCCCAGGGAAGAGTTGTACACCTTGGAGAGATTGATCGCATCAGTCCAGAAACACGGGCACAAGCCGGCAGAAGAATTGATCGAGGCACTACGGCAGGAAGTATATGGTTTCATCTCCACCCAGGACCAATATGACGATATTACGCTGGTGGGAATAGAAGCGGAATGAAAAGACAATGAGAGATAAGAAGCAATTTATGGAGCTTAAAAAATTAACCACATTTCATATCGGCGGTAGAGCCAAGTACTACTATGTAGTTAATTCAATTGCAGAGTTGAAAAAGAGATTGGCTGCTATCCGCCGTAGAAAAATAAAGTATTATATTCTTGGCAGCGGCTCTAATATTCTGGTACAAGATCGTATTTTGCTAGGTGCGGTCATCAAGCTGGGACCGGGATTCGGCAAGATCGCGCATCAGGGCGGCAAGATAATTGCCGGCGGCGCTGTAACCATACCGAAGTTGCTATCTTATTGCGTTAAGCATAATCTATCAGGAGCTGAATTCCTCTGGGGCATACCCGGTACTCTGGGCGGAGCTGTAATGGGTAATGCCGGTACCAGGGACAAGAGTATCTCTATTATTATCAAGAGTATAGCTGGAATTACCGGTCTGGGTAATGTTGAAAAAATACCTGCGGAAAAGATATCCTTCACCTACCGGGGATCGAATATCAGTGATATTTTTATTATCACCGAAGTGGAATTGGCTTTACATAAAAGTTCTATACATGTTATAAAGAAGAAAATAGATACATACCGCCAGCTGCGCAGTCAGCAACCTCGAGGTTATTCTGCAGGGTGCGTTTTTAAGAACCCTTCTGGCCAGAGCGCCGGAGCGCTCATTGAATTTGCCGGCTTAAAAGGTCAAACGAACGGCGGAGCAGTGATTTCCCAAAAGCATGCAAATTTCATAATTAATAAAAATGGCCAGGCAAAAGCTAAAAATGTGTGGGAACTGATCACCCGGATCCGTAAAACAGTGCGGCAAACGAGCGGGATAACGCTGGCTCTGGAAATAAAAACATGGGGCGAGTTTAAATAGAAAGTGATAAAGTGGTAGAGTGATAAGTTTGGAGGGTAAGCAGTGAAATTAGGAGCATTGAAACATAAGAACATTGGCGTGCTCATGGGAGGCGCTTCCAGTGAAAGGGAGATTTCCCTGAAGACCGGCCAGTCGATATATAAGGCTTTACGGGAAGAAGGATATAAGGCAGTAGCTATTGATGTTGGCAAAGATATTGTTACTGATCTAAAAAAGCATAAAATTGACCTGGCCTTTATTGCCTTACATGGACCATTAGGTGAAGATGGCGCCATCCAGGGATTGTTGGAAGTATTGGGTATTCCCTATACCAGCAGCGGTGTACTTGCTAGTGCCTTAGCCATGGATAAAGTAAAAGCCAAAGAAGTATTCCAAGCGCATCAGATCCCTACCCCAGATTGGCAGGTGGTACAAAAAGGGCAAAAAGCGCTGGTCCATAAATTTCCGGTGGTAGTGAAACCTGTGCGGCAAGGTTCGGCAGTAGGGGTGGCTATTGTGGAAAACCAGTCACAACTGCCAGGCGCATTGCGGCAGAGTTTCCATTACGAAAATACCGCTATTATTGAACAATATATTCAGGGTAAAGAACTGACCGTGGGGGTTTTGAATGATCAGCCTTTGCCGGTGATTCAAATTATCCCGCATAATAAATTTTATGATTTTGAATCAAAATATACTCCCGGCGGAAGCCGGCATCTTATTCCTGCCGGGATATCCTCGATCTTAGAGAAGAAAGCCCGGTTTTTAGGTGTGGCGGCTCACCAGTCATTAGGCTGCCGGGGAACGACCCGGGTCGATATGATACTGGATAACCATAATAGTTTTTTTGTGCTGGAAGTCAATACTATACCAGGCCTGACGGAGACCAGTTTGCTGCCGGCTGCGGCCAAAGCCAGCGGGTATAGTTTTAATGAATTAGTATTGGAAATACTAAAGGACGCGGGATTAGAAAAATAAACCCCGCCCCTCGTTTTGCGGGCGAATAAATTTGAAATATGTAACCTAGCATAAATTATTAGTATGAATAGTAGGGCTTTACGAGGAGCGGGGCAAGTGCCGGCTAGCAGAGTTAGCAAAATAAAAAAACGGAACACTCGCATTAAAAAACGCCGGAAACAAGTTTTATACTTTCGTGACCGGGTCAGGAAAAGCGCTTTAAGTGTTGGGAGCTTGGTAGTGCTGCTGGTAGCAGGTTGGTTAGGTTATCAAAAGATAATAGCCGGTTTGACCACTAGCCCGCGTTGCGCGCTGGCCGGGATAGAAATTAAAAATTTAAAATATTTGTCCCAGCATGAGATTCTGCGCCTGGCTAATATTCCCAGCGGAGCAAATATATTCTCATTATCGGTCAAGGAGATCGAGGTTAGAATTGAAAGTAATATTTTAGTCAAGAAAGCTCAGGTTGACCGAAAATGGCCCAACAGGTTAGTGATTTCAGTGCAGGAACGCGAACCACTGGTCAGGATTATCGATAACAGGCAAGAATATCTGCTTGACAGAGAAGCGCGGTTGATTAAAAATTCGTTAAAGAATCCTATCTCGTTACCATTGTTGTCAGGCCTGTCCCGGTATGATACCCGCTTACCAGCGTTAGTAAAATTTTTACTTTCCTGGCAAAAACAGGGTGGTGCGCTTTTCCCGAAAATCTCTAATTTTACCATGGATGCGGCTAAAGGATTGATCGTACAATTGAGCAATGGGCTCACTTTATACTGGGGAGAGCTTGATCCCAACAAGATAGCGGAAAAGATCAGCCGCTGGCAACAGGTACAGGACGACTTGAACAGTAAAGGAATTCCGCTTCAATATATTGACTTGCGTTTCAAAAATGTGGTAGTAAAACCACTATAAGATAGTGATTACACAGATTTTAAAGAGATTACACAGATTTAGCAAGGGAGGTATGAATTGGGCAAAACTAATTATGTGGTGGGATTGGATGTAGGCACGAGCAAAGTTTCAGCCTGCCTCGGGCAGCTTAACGATAATAACCAGATCCAGATCATCGGGGTCGGCGAAGCGGTCAGCGAAGGGGTCAAGCAAGGCATGATCACTGACCTGGAAAGGGCGACCAAAGCAGTCAGCAAAGCGATCGAAGAAGCTGAAAAAATTTCTGGTTTGGATATCGGTGAGGTTTCCCTGGGTGTTGGGGGAAGCCACCTCAGAAGCCAGCCTAGCCGTGGGGTGATCGCCATATCGCGCAGTGATAAAGAAATTACACCCAAAGATGTGGAAAGAGTCATTGACCAGGCCAGGGCTATCCCAGTGCCTTTGGAACAGGAAGTGATCGACGTTCTGCCACAACGGTATATTATCGATGATCAAGACGGTATTATTGATCCGGTAGGAATGTCCGGTATCAGGCTGGAAACCGAAGTGCTGATCATCTCCGGTGGCGTGGCCGCGATTCAGAATATGGTTAAAGTAGTCAATAAGGCTGGTTTAAGGATCAAAGACCTGGTGGTGGGCAGCCTGGCGGCAAGCTCAAGTGTGTTACTGAAAGACGAGAAGGAATTAGGTGTGGCGCTGGTAGATATCGGCGGGGGCAAAGCCGACATAGCCATATTCATAGAAGGAAATATCCGCTATCTGGGCAGTTTGCCGGTAGGCGGCGATCTTATATCCAAAGATATAGCCTTTGGTCTCCGGACATCATTTAAAGAGGCTGAAGGGATCAAGAAAGAATTTGGCTGGGCGAAAAGAGACTTGATCACTAATAGCGGTGAAATAGCGGTGACTGGTATTGGCCGGAGAGAGGCCCGCAAAGTTCCTATGGAAGCATTGGTGGAGATCATTGAACCGCGGATTGAAGAAATCCTGAGCATTATCAACAGAGAAATACAGAAAAGTAATTTAGTGGAACTTATTCCCGGCGGTTTGGTCATTACCGGAGGGGCTTCCCAGCTGCGAGGCCTGGAGCAATGCGCGGAGCAGATTTTTGACATGCCTACCAGGATTGGGACACCGTCAGAAATGCCTGGCCTGTCGCAGCAATCCCAGGATCCGGGATTAGCCTTGAGTGTGGGGCTGGTACAACTTTCGCTAAATGAAGAAATGGAAACCGGACATTTCCATAAAAAAGGAAAAGCCAAATTGTTTGAACCTATTGAACGCTGGAAACGATGGCTGGAAGAGATCTTTTGATAAAAAGTCAAATATCAAAAATTAAAAGTCAAAATTAAGGTAAATATTTTAATTTTAGTTTGTGGCTTTGATATTTTAATTTTTGATTTTAAAAAAAGGAGTATTTCGTGTCTTCATTGAAATTTAGGGAAACATTTGTTCAATCAGCTAATATTAAAGTGATCGGTGTAGGCGGTGGCGGCGGCAATGCCATCAATAGAATGGTGATGGCTAACATCAAAGGAGTCGATTTTATAGCTGCCAATACTGATGCGCAGGCCTTGAAATATTCCCTGGCGCCGCAACGTCTGCAATTAGGAGAAAAAGTGACCAGGGGGCTGGGGGTGGGCGGCGATCCGGGTATCGGCAAGAAAGCGGCAGAGGAATCTAAAACCCTGATCAAGGAAACATTACGCGGGGCTGATATGGTATTCGTTACCGCCGGGTTTGGCGGCGGCACCGGTACCGGTGGAGCGCCGGTAGTGGCGGAGATAGCCAAGAGTATGGGGGCGCTGACCGTCGGGGTGGTTACCAAGCCATTTATGTTTGAGGGTAAAGTAAGGGCCAAGCAAGCCGAAGAAGGACTGAATGAACTCAGGACTAAAGTGGATACCTTACTGGTGATACCCAACCAGAAATTATTTTCAGTCATTGATAAAAATACGTCTTTGTTAGACACGTTTAAGAAAGTTGACGAAGTATTGCAGCGCGCCGTGCAAAGTATCAGCGACATTATTACTCAGCATGGAGTGGTTAATGTCGATTTTGCCGATGTCCGCACGATTATGCACAGCGCCGGGAACGCCTTAATGGGTGCCGGCCTGGCTAACGGGCAAAATCGGGCCCGCATCGCCGCGGAAAAAGCAGTTACTTCTCCTCTGCTGGAAGATGTCAGTATTAACGGCGCCAATAAGGTGTTGGTCAATATAACCGGCGGCTTAAACCTGACTATGTACGAAACTGAACAGATCATGATGGTCATGCATAATTATATTTCCTCTGATGCGAATGTTATTTTCGGCGCTGTATTTGACGAGAAATTACAAGAGGAATTAAAGGTAACAGTCATTGCTACTGGATTTTCTCCGCATAAAGAATCAGCGCGCCACCAATATTACCAGGGATACAACCAGGAAAGACAGCCGCCGCTGCCGACGGAAAAAGAGGAGGATGCTTCAGTGCCGGATCCCCGTGATAAAGGATACAGTAAGAGTGATATCAATGTGCCTGCTTTTATCCGTAAACAAAAGAGCCTAAGGGAGGAATCTGAAAGTGAAGGTTGAAAATCTTGATGATTTGCTGAGACATATGGTAGAGAGAAAAGCCAGCGACCTGCATTTGCGGGTAGGGTTGCATCCTATTTTGCGGATCAATGAAGAATTAATACATACTGAATACGATCCAGTGTCCAGGGAGGATATTGAAAGATTGGCCTTAGGGATCATGAACGATGAGCAAAAACAAATGTTCAAGCATGACCATGAGCTGGATATGGCCTATAGTGTCAGCGGCCTGGCCAGATTCAGGGTAAATGTGTTCTTTCAGCGTGGTACCGTCAGTATGGCGCTCAGGCTAGTACCGATCCAGCTTCTTGGATTCGAAGAATTGAATCTGCCGCCGATCATCGCCAACCTGGCAGAAAAACCGCGAGGTTTAGTGCTGGTTACCGGCACTACCGGCAGCGGTAAATCCACTACTCTGGCCGCGATGGTGGATCATATCAATTCCACCAGAAAAGCGCATATTATCACGATCGAGGACCCGATAGAATTTTTGCATAAAGACAAACTGAGCATCCTTAGTCAGCGGGAAGTGGGGCTGGATACCCGCAACTTCGTCACTGCCCTGCGGCATGTGATGAGGCAGGACCCGAACGTTGTACTGATCGGTGAAATGCGTGATTTGGAAACTATGTCCTCGGCTCTTACGGCTGCTCAGCTTGGCCATCTGGTATTGAGTACCTTGCATACCATTGATGCCGTGCAAACCATATCCCGTATTATCGACCTGTTTCCGCCCTATCAGCAGACCCAGATACGTTTGCAGATGGCTAATACTCTCCAAGGGGTTATTTCCCAGCGTTTATTACCAAGGATCGACCAGCCTGGACTGGTGCCGGCGGTAGAAATCCTGATCGCTACCCCGTATGTCCGGAAATTAATAGAAGAAAACAATCTCGGTGATTTGCGCAAAGCTATCCAGGAAGGCGGATATTACGGGATGCAATCCTTTAACCAGGCGCTGGTGGCCTTATATAAAGGAGGTAAAGTATCCCTGGAAGAAGCCTTGTCCAGCGCCTCCAATCCGGAAGAATTAATGCTGAATATCAGGGGTATTTATTCTGGCAGTGATATGAGCTTGGGCAAAGAGAAATGAAGCCAGCTCTATTTGTTTTACCCCGGCTGTCAAAAAATCAAAATATCCTCCAGGGAACTACTACAGTTTCCCTGGGGGATTTTAATTTAAAGTATAGGAATTTCAATCCTATACTTGATTACGGTGATTAGAAAATTTGATGTTGATGATAAAGCCAATCACTGGAATCATTGGCAATTAATCACTGTAATCAGTTCCGAGCGAAGTGAGGACTAACTTGTTTCATGGCCAGAGTAGACGGCCGGCGCGGCAAAATATAAAAAAACTGAAAATTACTTACAGCAACTACTCCCTTAATACTGGTGCAACAAGTTCCGGTGGTCACCAAAAAACCGCGCCAGGGAGTATCTTTTTCCTTAATTCAGATGCTCTCATTACTTCTCTGCCGGGTGTATTTTTAGGATTGAAAGCCAAAGATAGGACCCGCGGATCAGCCTGTCCGGCTTAGTAAAGGATCAACTAAAGCGGATTGGTGTGCCTAGCTCTATAACCGAAACCGCATTATGTACATACGCTTCTAAACAGTGTTATTCCTATCGAAGACAAGGTAAAGAAACAGGTATGCTATCTTTTCTATTGCTAAACCAGTCATTTTTTGATATAATTTAAAGTATAGGAGTGACGCAAATTCCTATACTTGATTACGGTGATTAGAAAATTTGATGTCGATGATAAAGCCAATCACTGGAATCATTGGCAATTAATCACTGTAATCAGTTCCGAGCGAAGCGAGGACTAACTTGTTATTACTGTGACTGACATTAAAGAGAACCTCAAGCAAATACGCGGAGTGATTACGCAACGGGCAGCAGCTGCCGGGCGGGATCCTGCAGAAATTACCCTGGTTGCGGTAACTAAAACAGTGTCTCCGGAACTGGTCAATGAAGCTTTGGCTGCCGGGGTGACTGATCTAGGTGAGAACAGGGTGCAGGAAGCAGTCAAAAAGAGCGCTGCCGTGAACCGCGGTTTCCATTGGCATCTCATCGGGCACCTACAGACTAATAAAGTAAAACCGGCGATAAACTTATTTGAGTTAATCCACTCGGTCGATTCATTAAAATTAGTCGAGACCATAGATGAAGAGGCTGGGGAAACCGGTAAAATTCAAAACATCCTGATCGAAGTTAATATCTCCGGTGAGGATAGTAAATACGGCTGTCTGCCGGGTCAAACGCTGGAGTTAATAAAGTTCGCCAGTACTAAAAGCAATGTGCAGGTTGCCGGTCTGATGACCATAGCGCCGTTTGCGGATGATGAGGATCAGATCCGCGGCGTGTTTAGGGGTTTAAGAGAGCTTAAAGAGAAAGTAGCTGCTGCTCAGCTGCCCAAGGTGGAAATGAAACACCTTTCCATGGGCATGTCCCATGATTTTGGGATAGCGATCGAAGAAGGAGCAACCATACTTCGTATCGGGACGGCGATTTTTGGGAAAAGGTAAAAAAAGTTGGCGGTTCGCGGCTGGCAGCAATAGTAAATAGTTATAACTACTTAAACTGTAGATAAGACAGAGGTAATTTATGATCAATAAAAAAATAGGGATAATCGGCTGCGGTAATATGGGTAGTACCCTTGCTACCAGTCTGATCAAGAAAAAGTTATTTCCAAAACAGAATGTTTTTATCTGCGACAAAGATAAGAAAAAGATCGCCCAGCTAAAAAAGGAACTCAAGGTAAAAAGCATTTGTCCCTCGAGCGAGCTGGTTAAAGAAGCTGATATTATCATCTTGGCTGTAAAGCCAAAGGATTTTGATGTGGTTCTGCACAAGATAGCTAATAAGGTGGGAACAAAAAAACTGGTAATCTCTGTAGCGGCCGGGATTTCTACCAGCCATATTGAATATTTTTTGGGTCACGCGGCAGTGATCCGGGTGATGCCTAATTTAGCGGTGGTAGTAGAGACCGGTATGGCTGCCCTGTGCAAAGGGAGGTTCGCTAAAAAACAGCATCTTTCTTTGACTGAAAAAATATTCCGCAGCAGCGGCAAAACAGTGGTAGTACCGGAACCCTTAATGAACGCGGTCACGGCAGTTTCCGGCAGCGGTCCGGCTTATATCTTTGAGGTGATGGCAGATATGATCAAAGCCGCCATGAAAGCGGGTTTGTCCAGGGATGTCAGTGAAGAATTGGTCAAGCAAACCGTGTTTGGTTCCGCTAAAATGGTTATCGCCGGCAAAGACGCGCCGTCTGTATTAAGGGATCGGGTGACTTCTCCGGGAGGTACTACCGCAGCAGCGCTTAAGCACATGAAAAAGCATCATTTTGCCGCGGTCCTCATTGAAGCGATCCAGAAAGCAAAAAGACGGGCTAAAGAATTAGGCCGGTAATCAGGAATGATGGATGAATAAATTCACCAGAATGTTAACTTTTTCAACCTGCGTCTTTTCTCTCCTAACTGTAAAAAAAAGCTGGTCAGCAGGGCCGGATGACGATTGGCAAAACCAACTTCTATATACCACCAGAGCCCTGGCTTTGCATTCAGGATTCCTGAATGGTTATGCCAGGTACCGGATCAATTTTAGCGGTGGAACCAGTGAATTAGAGTTCCCCCTGGATGTGCCGGTTTGGGGAGTGAAGGGCCTATTAGGATATAAAAACTCAGCCAGTGACCTGAATGAAACAGCCCGCTTGGTATTTAGCTATCTCACCAATACCAGCCAGGATGCCGGGAAAATGAAAGACTCGGACTGGATCGATGATGATATCGGCATGCTGCGCTATATATACGGCATTGATATTTCCCAGAATCATAGTGGAGTGGATATTTATTCTGAATCTGATACTGAGTTGAAAGCCGAAATTCTGGCTTTTGATTATCTCTACAATCTATATCCGAACCAGTTGATCAGTTTTGGCCCGTTGGCGGGTTATCAAGCGCAGAAATTCCAATATCGAGTGTTTAATACGGTTCAAGTCGGATACGGTCCTTACAGTTCCGTGGCTGGAGCTTCTTCCAATACTAAAACCTTGGATTATTATGTCAAATACGAGATCATTTATTTGGGAGTGGGACTGATCAGTGGAGATATAAAAAATCTCACCTTCAATGCCGGATTCGGTTATTCTCCCTGGGCCAAGTCCAGGGACCGGGATGATCATGTCGCGAGAAAAAAGCTAAGTGCAGGAGATGCTGCTGGTTTTGCTTATGTATTCAAGGGTGACGCTGAATGGCATTTTGCCGGCCAGTGGGCTCTGCAGGTTGCTGGTCAGTATCAAAAAATTATTGCCAATGGTAACCAATGCCAGACTTTTTACGATGACCCGGACCTGGCGGATGTCGTCAGAAATGTGGCTGACAATATCTCTACTAAAAATTATTTTGTAAGCGCTGGCCTGGTGTATTATTTTTAAGACATCCTGAAAAGGATGTCTTGATTACATAGATTAACAAAAATCCGCCAGAGGCGGACAGGGATTACAGATTAAAAAATGCAGAGAGAATATTAGTGCGCATACAAACACTGTATTACCATAATCATATTTTATATGTGCTTGACCAGTTAAAATTACCTCACCAAAAAAAATATATAGTTTGCCGTAACTGGCAGCAGGTGGTTCAGGTAATTAAAAAAATGAACATCAGGGGCGCTCCGGCTATCGGGGTGGCAGCCGCTTTTGGGATTGCCTTGGGCGCCTGGAGACAAAATACCAAGAATAAACAGCGCTTTCTGTCTCAGATCGATACCGTGGCGGGAAAATTGACTGCTACCAGGCCGACGGCAGTCAATCTTTCCTGGGCGATCGGACAGCTGCTGGATTATCTGGAAAAGATCAAAGCCCAGGATATAAACAGCATTAAGACCTGGTTAGAGAAAAAAGCGCAGCAGATATTGAATGAAGACGTGCTCATTAATAAAAAAATGGCAGTTCATGGAGAGAAACTGATTCCCAGAAATGCCCGCATCCTCACTCATTGCAATGCCGGAGCCTTGGCTACGGCAGGTTATGGCACGGCGCTCGGAGTGATTCGCGAAGCTCATAAGCGCGGCAAGAAGATCAGTGTGCTGGTAGATGAAACACGGCCCTATCTACAGGGAGCGCGTCTCACAGCCTGGGAATTGAAGGAAGAAAATATACCGTTCCACCTGATCAGCGATAATATGGCTGGGCATTTCATTTCCCGCAGAGAAGTGGACTGCGTTATTACCGGCGCCGACCGGGTGGCAGCCAATGGAGATACGGCTAACAAAATCGGCACTTATACCTTGGCGGTATTAGCCAAAGAAAACAATATTCCTTTTTATATTGCCGCGCCATTATCAACCATTGACCTGAAAATTAAAAGCGGCGCAGAAATTCCGATTGAGGAACGCTCAGCCGACGAGCTTACCGGTATTGCTGGCAAACGCATCGCGCCGGAAGGTATTAAGGTAAAAAACCCGGCTTTTGACGTAACTCCGGCGAAATATATAACGGCAATCATTACGGAAAAAGGCATTATACGGAAACCGTATCAAAAGAATTTGCCGATATGTGCGGAAAAGGCTGCAAAATGACCAGTAAAGAATTTTTAAACAAATTAGCCAAAAGCAAAAAAGATTTACTTCAAGAGTTTATAAATATTCTAAAGAAAAGGAAAATCAAGTTTTGTGTTATCGGCGGACTGGCAGTAAACGCTTATGCCGAACCAGTGGTCAGCCTCGATTTTGACGCGGTAATTATTGTTGACCAGTTAGAAGATTTATTGATTGAGTTAAGGCCTAAATATAAAATCAAAAAATTTCCCAATAGCATTAACATCGGAAGTCCTTCATCTAATGTGCGTATTCAATTGCAGACAGACCCCAGATATCAGGAATTTATAAAATATGCTGTGCAGAAAAATGTGCTTGGTTATAAATTGCCTGTGGCAGTCATAGAGGATGTACTGCAGGGAAAAATATGGGCGGCGCTGGATGAACAACGCCGTCCCAGTAAACGTCAAAAAGACCTGGCCGATATACTACGCTTAATGGAGGCTAAAAAGAGCATCGCTAAACTAGTGCCGGCCTCGTTGAAGAAGAAATTTCTCTGGAAGTAAACCCCGTTAGAAAGAACGGGACTTTTATCCCGCTCTTTCTCTGTGCGATACGGATTCTAAAAGCGGAACACAACGCCATTAAGCGGGGCTTTTTTTAGCGGGGTAAAGGCAGCCGGGATTGAAAGTAAACCAGAGCATGGTGAGAATTGAAATATGTAATATGAGTGAGGTATAATATGATATCGGAAATACTGCGCAGAAATATTAAAGACTCATTGACGCGGGTGAGTGCAAAAGTTATTCTTTTTGGTTCGCGCGCGAGGCAATTATTCTAAATACAGTGATTTTGATATTCTCGTAGTTCTTAAGAACAGAAAATCCGTATCTGAAAAAGTTCATCTAGCAACGTTGCTGCGCCAGCGCTTGGCTGCCCGCCTTATTGCTGCTGACGTTTTAGTCAAAGATCAAAGTGAGGTTGCCTATTTAGAAGATAAGCCTGGTAATGTGGTGCGCAATGCTTTGCGCGAAGGAATGGTTCTGTGAATAATAATTATTTAGAAATCAGGATTTCCAGGATTGACGGGAGTGTTTTTTGCTGGACGGTAGCTTTAGAATATGTTAGAATTATATTGAATATAAAAGAATACGGAGGTTAAAATGGCTAAAGTAATCACTATCCGGTTAAGCGATGAGGAGTACCAGAATATCCTGGCCTTTGCTAATTATGAGCATCGTCCTATCTCCAATTTTATGACTACCGTAGTATTGAAAGAAATAGAAGAATCATATTTTGTGGACGCGGTGGAGATGGCCCAGATCAATTCTGATAAAAAATTGCTGACTAAGCTTAAAACCGGACGCGAAGATGCCAAGAAGAGAAGGGGTGACTTTGTTGGCTGAATACCGGATCTATGAAACTAAGCGATTTACCAAAGATCTGGAGCAGGATTTTAGCGGACAGAAGACGAAAATCCAGCATAAGCTATTGACTTATGTGTATCCCCAGTTGAGACAGAATCCTTATTACGGAAAAAATATCAAAAAGTTGGTTAATTATAATCCCGCTACCGGGAGATACCGTATAGGTGATTACCGGTTTTTTTACACTATTGATGACCACCAGAAGATAGTTTTTGTGATTGCGGCGGACAATAGGCAAGGGACGTATTGAGGAACGAAAATAAGCGGTAAAAGATTTAATTCATCGCGAAGGAGACCAGAAGTTGGATTATTCTAAAACTGTTAATTTGCCAAAAACTGACTTTCCCATGAAGGCGGATTTGCCTAAGCGCGAACCGGAAATGCTGAAAGACTGGGAAGAAGCAAAGCTATATCAGCAAATCCGTGCGCAAGCTACTGGAAAACCCAAATTTATCCTGCATGACGGGCCGCCTTATGCCAACGGGCCTATTCATCTTGGCCATGCCTTGAATAAGATACTTAAGGATATAGTGGTGAAATACAAAATTATGCAGGGATTTGATGTGCCTTTTAATCCAGGTTGGGACTGCCATGGATTACCGGTTGAACACCAGCTATTCAAAGAGCTGAAGATTACTAAGCATGAGATCGACCAGGTAACCTTCCGGCAGAAAGCCCGTGTCTATGCGCAGAAATTCATCGACATCCAGCGGGAAGAATTTAAACGTTTGGGCTTGCTGGCTGACTGGGACAATCCCTATGTCACTATGACCAACGAATATGAAGCCGCCATCATCGGAGTTTTCAAGGAATTAGTACGCAAAGATTATATCTATAAAGGCCTGAAACCTGTGCACTGGTGTGCCGCATGTGAAACTGCTCTGGCTGAAGCAGAAGTGGAATATGCTGATCATTTCTCGCCTGCTGTATATGTAAAATTCCCGGTAAAACATCAAAAAGATACCTTTGTCCTGATCTGGACCACCACTCCCTGGACCTTACCTGCCAATGTAGCGGTCGCTTTTCATCCGGATAGTGAATATGCCTATCTTAAAACCGGCCAGCAGATCTGGATCATGGCTGAACAGCTTGTGACCCGGGTGATGAGCAAAGCCAATCTGCGAGATTATGCCGTAACTAAAAAAGTATCCGGCAAAACACTGGAAGGATTGAAGCTGAGCCATCCGTTCATAGAACGCGAAGTAGTGGGCATCCTGGGTGATTTTGTAACTATGGAAGATGGTACCGGTGTAGTGCATATTGCCCCCGGACACGGCGAAGAAGACTATGTGGCCGGACTGAAATATAAGTTGCCTATAATCGCGCCCGTCAACGACCAGGGTAAGTTTACGAGTGAAGTAAAAGATTTTGCCGGGCAATTTGTTTTCAAAGCCAACGAGCCTATTATAAAGTTGTTAGAGAGCCAGGGATTGCTGCTCCATACTGAAGTAATTTCCCATTCTTATCCGCATTGCTGGCGCTGCAAAAAACCAGTGATCTTCCGGGCCACGGAACAGTGGTTTCTCGGAGTGGGCCGGCATGGTTTAAGAAAAGAATTGTTAGAGCATATAAAGAAAGTAACCTGGGTGCCTGCTCTTGGCGAGAAACGTATTTCCAGTATGGTGGAACAGCGGCCAGATTGGTGTCTTTCCCGGCAACGCTACTGGGGCCTGCCCCTACCGATCTTTTACTGTAAAGAATGCCCTAGCGAGATCATGAATGTGGCCGCGATACAGGCCGTGGAAGATATGGTGCGCAAGGAAGGCAGTGACAACTGGTACACTAAACCAGCGGAAGAAATTCTGCCAGCTTCGATCAAGTGTCCGCATTGCGGCAGTCGTAATTTCCGCAAGGAAACTGATATTCTTGATGTCTGGTTTGATTCAGGCGTAAGCCATATGGCAGTATTAAAACATCCGGAAATATTCCCTGGGGTCACCTGGCCCAGCGATATGTATTTAGAAGGCAGTGACCAGCACCGGGGCTGGTTCCAGACTTCGCTGATCACGTCGGTGGCCGCTACTGGACAAGCTCCTTATAAGACGGTAGTTACGCATGGGTTCACAGTTGACGGCGCAGGCAAGAAAATGAGCAAATCCATGGGCAACGTGATCCGTCCGCAGGATATTTATTCTCAGCAGGGCGCGGACATTATTCGCCTCTGGGTATCCAGTGAAGACTATACTGAAGACGCGCGCCTGTCGCCAGATATTATCAAACGCTTGACCGAAGCTTATCGCAAGATCAGGAATACCGTTAGATATTTACTTGGTAATACCTATGATTTTGATGCGGCTAAAGACACAGTTCCTTACGCGCCGATGCATGATCTAGATAAATGGGCGCTGCATAAATTACAGGAACTGGTCACTGAGGTCACCCGTTCCTACGAGGCCTACCAATTTCACCAGGTGTATTATAAGATCTATAATTTCTGCGTAGTGGCCATGAGTTCTTTTTACCTGGATGTGCTTAAAGACCGGCTCTATACTTTTAAAAATGGCGGCCTGGCCAGAAGATCGGCCCAAACGGTTTTGTATGAAATATTGAGCACCCTAGCCAGGTTGGTGGCCCCGATCCTGTCTTTTACCGCAGAAGAGATCTGGCGCTATATTCCAGGAGAGAATAAAGAAAAAAGCGTGTTTTTAGCTAAATTCCCCGCGGTTAAGAAAGAATATCTTAACAAAGCCTTAGTGGCAGAATGGGATAAAGTATTATTATTGCGCGCCGAGATCTCCAAGGCTCTGGAAATTGCCAGGCGTGATAAGATCATCACTAGCTCTTTAGCCGCGAAAGTGCAAATATTTTTGCCGACCAATCATGAATTAGCTGCGGCGCTTAATGGATTTGCCCAATCCTGGCCGTCTATCCTGATAGTTTCTCAGGTTGAACTATTAGCTGCTCCGTTAGCTGGCGATAAGCTATTTGCCTCTGCGGAGATAGCCGGTTTGCAGGTTATGGTAACCAAAGCCGAGGGCGCTAAATGCGTGCGGTGCTGGAATTATAGTAAAGCGGTAGGCCAGAATAAAGAACATCCTGAAATTTGCGATCGTTGCTTGCCGGTAGTAGTAGTAGGAGAGGAGTAGGCCGGGTGATCTTGTTGATAATTTTTTTGTTGGTCTTGTTGGCTGATCAGTATTCGAAACTGCTCGTCCAGCAGGATATGATCATCGGGCAGAGTATCCCGATCATCCAGCGGATATTCCATTTTACTTATGTGCAAAATACCGGCGGCGCTTTCGGTATCTTGCGCGGCCGGACCAACCTTTTTATCGTAGTTTCCATTATGGTCATCCTGTTCATTGTTTATTTTATGCTCAAAGAAGAGAAAAAGGACACCTTTATTAAAATTGTTTTTTCCGGCGTTCTGGGTGGGGCGATCAGCAATCTTATCGATCGCATGAGATTAGGCTATGTGGTGGATTTTATTGATTTCCAGGTCTGGCCGGTATTTAATATTGCGGATTCTGCTATTAGCGTAGGCCTGGTTTTATTATTGCTCCGCTTATTTTTCAGGAAGGAAAAGCCGCTGGTCAGTAAACGCCAGGAGCAGTAAGAGCGAGAAGCAGTAAAAACAGCTAACTCAAGCCCTGGCAACTGTTCCTCGCACTGACGGTCTCTCGTACCTACTGCTTTTTATAAGGAGAAATATAAATGTATCCGATTTTGAAACTTGGTCCTTTCGTTATTCATACCTACGGATTATTAGTGGCGTTGGGATTTCTGGCCGCCATAATATTGGCCGGCAACAGGGCGCAGGAGTTCAAAGTTGACCGGGATTTAGTTTTTGACCTGAGCTTTTGGATCCTATTGGCATCCTTGACTGGCGCCAGAATGCTGGAAATAGCAACCAACCTTTCTTATTATCGGCTGGACCCTTGGCGGATAGTAAAAATATGGGAAGGGGGGCTTAGCTACTTTGGGGGCTTAGCCGGCGGTGTTCTGGGCGGCATTTTCTACGTGAAACATAAAAAGTTATCAGTCTGGCAAATGGGTGACCTCGTATTTCCGTACATAGCCCTGGGCCAGGCTGTTGGCCGGATCGGCTGTTTTTTTGCCGGTTGTTGTTACGGCAAAATCTGTGCCGCGTCTTGGGCCGTGCGCTTTGATGATCCCCAAGCGCTGGCGCCGACCGGCATGGCCCTGCATCCCACCCAGATATACGAAGCTCTGGCAGACTTTATAATCTTTCTTATTTTACTCACCGTCGGCAAGAAACGGGAATTCAAAGGACAGGTTTTTCTGTTATATTTTATACTGTATGCGGCGGTCCGGTTGGCGATTGAATTTTACCGCGGCGATAATCCGGCGGTGTGGTTCGGTTTTACCCTGTATCAGCTGATCAGCGTTGCTATTTTAGTGTCGGCCCTGACGATCTATATAATACAATGGAAACAACGAAGGAGCAGACCATAGAATTTACCGCTGAGCAAAGTATCAGGTTGGATGTATGGCTGGCTGAAAAACTTTCTCAGACCAGGGCTACGGCGCAGAAACTGATCCGTGAACAGGGTGTCTGGCGGCTGCTACCGACTAAAATAATTATTACCAAGACCGGATATAAAACCAGTTTGGGAGAAGTTTTTCAGGTAATAGCGTCGGCGCCGAAAGAATTGACTCTAACTGCTGAAAATATACCACTGCCTGTTTTATATGAAGACGAAAGCTTGATCGTGCTTAACAAAGTTGCGGGGATGATGGTTCATCCTGTGGGCAAGATAATAACCGGTACTTTAGTCAACGCTCTTTTATATCATTGCCATGACCTCTCTCAGATCGGCGGTTGTATCCGCCCAGGTATTGTTCACCGGTTAGATAAAGATACCAGCGGGGTGATGGTAGTGGCCAAGAATGATGCCGCCCACCGGCATCTTTCAGAGCAGTTTGCCCAGAGTCAGGTAAAAAAGACGTATCTGGCTGTAGTCCAAGGGCGCCTGCCCAGCCGCAGAGGCCTGATCAATGCCTGGATCAGCCGTGACCAGACCGACCGCACCAAGATGAAAGTATCCAGGATAAAAGGGCGCGAGGCAGTGACTGAGTATGAAGTAATCAAGCAATATCGGTCTATGGCGCTACTCAGGTTATTTCCCAAGACTGGCCGAACTCACCAAATACGCGTGCATCTGGCTTTCATCGGCCATCCCATAGTAGGTGACTGGAAATATGGTAAGAACCAGGATCAGGGAAAAATAAAACGGCAGATGTTGCATGCTGAGACCTTAGCTTTTGTTCATCCGGTGACTAAAAAATGTCTTCACTTCAAAGCTGAACTGCCGGCTGATTTTGAAGACGTCTTGATAAATCAGGACGTCTTGATTACACGGATTTTAAAATAGATTACACTGATTATAATCTGTGTAATCTGTATTTAATCTGTGTAATCAATAAGTTTCCGAAGGATAACTTATCTATGAAATGGCTTAAAAAGATATTCAACCAGGAAGCTAAACAGGTGACGGTTAGTGGTTTTATCAGCGATATAGAAGCCAAACTGGAGCAGTTCAGGCTTAATGATAGAACAGTGAATAAGATGGCTGACCGGGTCAAGGAGCTGGATACCACTATTAAGTCCTTTAAAGAGAAAATTGAAGAATTCTCCCGGGAGCATGAGCGCATGGATGACCTGGCCCAAAAGATCATTGAGGTAGTCTCGCATATATACAGTATGGATACGCGTCTCGGTCAATTGGAGAATAAGATCGAGCAGATAAAGAAAGAGATTGGCTGGGAAGAACACGGGCTGGCAGGGGCGTTAAAGAAAAAGCCTTTAGCCAAACAATCCACGTTCGAATTGTGAAATAGGACATGAGACGTTAGCTGTAGGACAGAAGATTTAAGTCCTAAGTCTTAACTGGTCTCGCCGAGGTTTTATGAACCCCGTTAGACCTTGGTGATAAGAATCGTAAGATTGCGTGACAGAGTAATATTGCTATATTGATTTAACCTTTCAGAAGATGAGGTCTAACCGGGTGAAAAAAGGTAAATTAATCGTTTTGTCTGGCCCGTCAGGGACCGGTAAAACTACATTATGTCATGAGCTGATCAAGCGCAGTCTGCGCCTGGTATTTTCTGTTTCCGCTACGACACGGAATAAAAGGTCCGGGGAACAGGAAGGAAAAGATTATTTTTTCTTGACCCTGGTTGAATTCAAAAGAAAAATAAAGTCCCGGGAATTTCTGGAATGGGCCAGGGTCTATAATCAGTTTTATGGCACTCCCAAAAAACCGGTCCTGGATAACCTGGCAAGAGGGATCAGCGTATTGCTGGATATTGATATGCAGGGCGCACTGCAGGTCAAGAAGGAATTTCCTCAGGCCTTACTAATATTTATCCTGCCGCCAAGCCTGGCGGAGCTGCGTCAGCGGTTAATTCACCGCAATAAAGATTCAAGGGCTGCCATTACCCGGCGGATGAAAGAGATAGAACAGGAGATGCGCTATATACCGCGTTATGACCGGGTGATCATCAATAAAGATTTGGCTTTGACGGTCAAGATTTTGAGAGAAATAGTAGTAGGATGTAAGACGTAAATCCTAAGAAAAAATCTGATAAAGGGAGTGTGAAAACGTGACTGAACAGAAGCATAATGCAATTGCGGAACAGCCGCTGCCAAACGTCATAGGCAATAAATACAAGGTGGTACTGGCATCTGCCGAAGAGGCTAAGAAATTAAAGCTACTGGACAAGGATAAGACAGTCAGTCTGGGCAAAATATCGATTGAGGCTATGCATAAAGTGCTCACGAAGGCCAATAAGAAAAAAGACAAAGCAGATGAACTGGCCGAACAAGAGGAAAAAAAAGTATAGGAATTTGAAATTCCTATACTTGATTACACAGATAAAATCCAGATTACCCGGATTAAAAGATTAGGTGTTTACGTAATCTGTGTAATGGTCTTCTAAAATCTGTGAAATCAACAAGTTTCAAGCGAAGCGAGGATTAACTTGTGCTAAAAGGCAAGGAAATAGTCGTTGGTATCACTGGCGGCATTGCCGCCTATAAGACCGCTTCTGTCGTCAGCCGGCTAAAAAAAGAACAGGCTAATGTCACTGTAGTAATGACTAAAATGGCCCAGGAATTTATCACGCCGCTGACGTTCCAGTCCTTGACCGCCAATCAGGTCATTACTGATCTAGTCATGACTCCCAAACAGTGGGAGATAGAGCATATCGCCTTGGCTAAGAAAGCCGACGTTATCCTGATCGCTCCGGCGACAGCCAATTTTATAGATAAATGCGCGGCCGGCATTGCCGATGATTTTTTGACCACGTTAATACTGGCGGCTAAAGCGCCTATTTTAATTTGCCCGGCGATGAATAAAAATATGTACGAAAATCCGCTGGTGCAGGAAAATATCCGGAAACTGATAAAAAGAAAGATGCTTTTGGTAGAGCCGGAAACCGGCCGACTGGCTTGCGGCGATAAAGGCGCCGGCCGTTTAGCCAGTGCAGAAAAGATATTGGCTAAAATTAATTCCATCCTCATGCCTGATGCTGATTTCCAGGGTAAAACTATCCTGATCACGGCCGGGCCTACCCAGGAACCGATCGATGCCATCCGTTATATTACCAACCGATCCAGCGGCAAAATGGGATATGCCCTGGCCAGGGAAGCGGCCAGTCGCGGCGCGGAAGTAATATTAGTGACCGGACCAACCCATCTGGTACCACCCAAGGAAGCTACGGTTATCCAGGTGCAAACTGCTTTGGATATGTATGAAAAAGTAATGGGCCAGTGTCAGGAGGCAGACATAATAATAGCGGCCAGCGCGGTAGGGGACTTCCGCCCAGTCAAGGTGACCCAAGGCAAGATCAAGAAAAAAGAGAGTCTTAATCTATCATTGGTCGGTAATCCGGATATCCTGCTGGAGTTGGGAAAACGCAAGAAGGGGCAATTGCTCGTCGGTTTTGCCGTTGAAAGTGATAATCTGTTAGTGAAGGCGCGTAAAAAATTGAAAGCCAAAAACCTGGACCTGATCGTGGCTAATAAAGTAGAAAATGGATTTGCTAAAGACACCAACAAAGTAACTTTGCTTTGGGCCTTAGCGGGACAGAAGGTATTACCGGTATTACCGAAAGAAAAAGTGGCAAAAGAAATTCTTGACAAGATAAGAACCTTATGTTAAAAAAAGAAAACACCAACTTCTCTCTATCCGGAGAATTCATTAATGAATAAGCTGAAAGCTATTATACTTATTCTGAGCCTAGCGGTAAGTGTTTTTATTTTATTACCTTCGGCTAATGCTGCTCCCAATGCTCCTGCCAATTTCATTGCCATTAATTTTGGCGGGCCGATCAGATTATCCTGGACCGCCAGTACCGGCAGTACCGAAACAGTCACTTACACCATTTATCGCGTAGAAGCTGATTCTACTACTATTCCAAGCGATCCTCCTTCGCCTACTTTGAATGGAGTTGGCTATGGCTCCTATGCCCAAACTGTGATTTTTGGCATAACCTCAGTTAATTATATAGATACCAATGTTAGTGATGGCACTATCTATTATTACTTCGTGACCGGAAATGATACCACGGGAGAAAGCGATCCAGCGTCAAATGTTAGTTCCGCTACCAGTGACTATCCAAATGCGGAATTTGGCTATTTTATATCTTTGACTGCTACAGAGACGACGATAGATTATGAAACAAGCACCTTAGCCAATCCTTCAACGGGAACAATTATAACCTATACTATTTCTAATACTGATCCATTCGGCAACCGCTGGGTGGCAGCGAAGATAAACTATGATATTATAGATAATTATACCGACAGTTCTATCTTTAAAGAGACTCAGGAAGTTTCCGGCGGTACCAGCGGCCTTAGCTCCGGACAAATTACCTGGGATGGTTCGTGGTTTAACACTGCGCAATGGACAAAGCGCAACAGTTATTATACTGTAAAAGTCTGGGTCACTGATTTTGCCGGTACTGATCACCCTGAGTCCATCATAACCATACTGGTCCATGTGGTTCATATTAACGATATCATTCAGACCTTCACCGATTATGGTCAAACGGCCATAGCTCATGGGCTGCCTATTAATTATTCTTACCAATTGACTCAGGATGCCTGGACCACGATCACTATTTATAATACGAATGGCACGGTGGCTACTACTGATGACCCAGAGATAAAGAAGTTCACCTATACTTCGCCGCGCAATAGTGAAGGACAAACCAGAGATTTTAGAGAGTATCAAACCTGGGATGGCACTGATGCAAACAATAAATTAGTTCCTGCTGGGATATATCGTTTTGCCATAGACGCTTATTTTGACCATACCTCGGTTACGGAGCGCGATGCCGCGGTCAGCCGAGGCTGGATGTTTGCTTTGGACAAAAGAATCGTAGATATTGCCACTGAGCCAATTACCGAATCAAATGCGCTGGCCAAAATAAAATATACGCTTAGCGAACCAGCCAACGTGAAAGTAAAAATATGTAAATCCGGAACCACTTTTTCCACTGACGCAAGTACAGGTGAGGCCACACCTAACCCTGCTGCTAATCTGGTAAAAACCTTTACTTTCTATCAGCCCAGCGCCGGCGAACAAACCGTTACCTGGGATGGCAACGACGAAGGCGGCAATACCCTTGCCAACGGATTGTACTTAATCGTTATTACTGCCACTGATGTGGAAGGAAATAAATTTTTTAATACTACCGGCACAGATAATCTTTTCCGCACCACAGTAACTATCGAACGAACGGCCAGCCAGGTGGCCACTGATTCTACCGCGCCTACCGTCAGTACGACTAACCCGACCAGCGGCGCTATCCTAATAAGCGCGTTTACCACAGTAAACGCTACACTTCAAGATGAAGCCGGCGGGTCAGGTGTTGATCTGGATAGTTCAACGATAACTCTTTCCGACCCCAATGGTTTTTCTATCAATGCCACGCAACGTAATGATGGGATTTCTATTATTACCCTTACCTTTGCCGCACAAACCACTAATGGAACTTATACTATGAGAATAACTCCCAAGGACAAAGCTGGCAACACCGGCGCACAGCAAACCTATACCTTCAGCTTGAATACTACTATTGAAGAAAAGGATTTCAAGGATACCGTATTTGTCTATCCTAACCCGGTGAAAGGGCGTAATGCTACTTTTGCCTATTCCCTGACTGGCACCGCTACCGTGAACATTGATGTTTATACTATCATGGGAGAGAAGGTCTGGTCAAAAGTCATCTATGACCGCGCCGCAGGTGATAAGCGGGTAAGCTGGAGTTGTATCAATACCGACGGCGAAGTATTAGCTGATGAATTATATATTTATAAGATCACCGCTGAATATTCTAACGGCAATACCAGAACCGCAACTAAGAAGCTGATAATTTCTAAATAATGAGGTTGTAAATGACAGTGAGGAAAGGCACAGAGGCACAGAGGCACAAAGGCACAAAGTATAAGATTATTTTAATACTTTTTGTCGGCTTTTCTCTGCTTGCCCAACAGATTCATGCTGCTAATAGCCAGACCGGGACCACGACAGCCAGCTTTCTGAAAATTGAAACCGGGGTCAGGCCAGTGAGTATGGGCGGAGCTTATGTGGCTATCGCTGACGATATCAACGCTGTCTATTGGAATCCGGCCGGGTTGATACAACTTAGCGCCAAAGAATTCAGCTTGGTGCATACTGCCTGGTTGGAAAAGATAAATCACGAGAGCCTGGCTTTTGCCGCTCCTGCCGGTAATAAATTTGCTTATGGCTTACACGTAGTTTATTTTGGCACGACTGACATAGACCGCCGCACGGTAACCGGGACGAGCGATGGCAAGGCCAAAGTAGCTGATTATTATGAAAGTGTCTCCTTAGCCTGGAAAGCGCTGGATAACATCAATCTTGGGGCGACTTTTAAAGGTCTTCAGATGACGTTGGATAATGATTGGGGATCTGGTTATGCTCTTGATGTAGGGGCCCTCCAGAAATTGCCGCTGAATGTGACGGTTGGAGTAATGGTCCAAAATCTGGGTCCTAAAATGAAAGCCGCGGATACTAGCGAGAAATTGCCAACTAATTTGAAGGCTGGCCTGGCCTGGAGGACACTCGAGAATAAATTGGTTTTGGCCGGAGATATAGAGGTGCCTAATGACCGGGAAATGAAGCTCCATGCCGGAGCCGAATACCGGTTCAATAAACTGTTTGCTTTGCGCACCGGCTATGAAGACGTGACCAGTCCCGGAAATTGCAGCGGGTTTACGGCAGGACTCAGCATCAATGAGGATTATATTGACGAGATATTGAACGTGAAGATGCAATTTGATTATGCCTGGATGTCATTTGGCGATCTGGGTTCAACTCATCGGATCGGAATCAGTATTAAATTCTGAGATAGTGGTAGAGTGATAAAGTGATAAAAAAATACCCCCCCCAAGAAGAGGGGTTTTAATTTTTTAAGGAGACGTATGGACAATAATTTACAGCAGGTAGTTGCTGGTTTTAAGGCTTATCTGAAACAGGAGAAAAAGAAGGGGCGGCAAGCTGTCCCAAAATCAGCCAGTCAGGAGACAACGCCAAAAAGCAGCACCAGAGCCGCGGCTACAGGCAGGGCTGAGGCTGTGGGGCAATTATGTCAGCAGTTTGCTGATTGCCAGAATTGCCTGTTGGGTCGGACCAGGAAAAAGTTAGTGTTTGGCGAGGGTGATCCAGATGCCCGGCTGATGTTTATTGGCGAAGGGCCGGGATTCGATGAAGACCAGACCGGGCGGCCTTTTATCGGCAAGGCTGGCCAACTCCTGACTAAGGCGATTGAAACGACTATCAATCTGCGCCGGGAAGAAGTGTACATCGGCAATATCGTAAAATGCCACCCCATGAAAAATCCTGACACTCCGGAAATGCGCGGCAATGATCGTCCGCCGTCAACGGAAGAAATGGCAGCTTGTCTGCCCATTATTACCCGGCAGATCGAGATCATCAACCCTGAGATCATCTGCTTATTGGGTCGGACCGCAACCCAGGCAATATTAAAATCCAATGAAGGCCTCCACCAACTGCGTAATCAATTCCACACGTTGAACTTTGGCGGAAAAGACCTCCAGTTTATAGCCACAGTCCATCCGGCAAGCTGCCTTTACGATCCATCCAATAAAAAATACATTTGGGAAGATTTTAAAAAGATCAGAGATTTTCTGAAGAAGACCTCCTAAGAGGAGGTCTTGATTACGCAGATTAAATAGTACACTATGATGGGAAAGGTAGTCAGCTATGTTCAATCCAAAGGTTTAATTGGTTTTGAAATCCGTCCTGTCCCCCGTAGTGGGGAGAAATCTTGCTTGACGACAGTATGACTACGGAAAAGTTTGCGTTTATGTACATTCGTTGAATTAATTTGGGCAGCTAGGAAGGGTACTATGAATAATTTTGCTAAAGTCATCATCCCGGGAATTGCCCTGGACCGGCTTTTTGACTATGCTGTACCGGAAAAATTGCGCAGCAGTATAGCCCAGGGTCAGTTGGTGCAAGTCAATTTCGGGCATAAAGACTTGCGGGCCATCGTAGCTGAATTATCAGCTAAAAGCAGTATTCCCAAGACCAAGAATATAGACGGCATAATATCGCCTCAGCCGTTATTGAACGAGGGCCTGTTAAAATTGACCCGCTGGATCGCGGATTATTATTTCTGCTCCTGGGGTGAAGCGATCGAGGCCTGCTTAATAAGAAAAGTAAAAGCTAAACAGTCAAAGCAAATAACAGTAAAAGCAGAGACGGTAATGGAGTTGCCGGGATTATTAACTAATGAGCAAGGCAGAATACTGAATGAGTTAGAGATCGCGCTTCGTAACCTTGACCGAAAACCGATCTTATTATGGGGCGGACTTGCCAGCGAGAGGATAAGGATTTATCTGGAACTGTTAGAGCCGCTGCTTAAAAACAAGCAGCAAGTCCTGATCATTGTCCCGCAGATCGGGAAGATAGAGTTATTCCATTCATATTTGGCGGCGCGTTATCCGGGCCAGGTCGTCTCTGTGCACAGCAGGCTCTCAGCCGGAGAAAAATATCAGGTATGGGAGGAAATAAGAAAAGGCGCGGCTTCTATTATCCTGGGTACCAGAATGGCGGTATTTTATAGTTTCCAGAAGCTAGGTCTCATTATCCTGGAAGACGAACAGGAGGTTGCCTACAAGTCAGACCAGAAGCCAATGTATCATACCCGCGAGGTAGCCGCGAAAAAAGCTGAGCTCGAAAAAATATTACTCGTGCTGGCTACCGCCGCTCCTTCAGTAGAAAGCTATAATAAAGCTATCTGTGATGAATATAGTTTGCTGAAATTTGGTAATCTCTTTGATCAGGATGCCGTCAAAATCCAGGTCCAGGAACTGCCTAAGCGCAGAAAGAAAGACGGTCTGGTTTATTTGAGACAGGCCTTTATCCAAGCCATCGAATGGAAATTGAAAAAGCAGGAACGCGCGGTTATCTTCGTAAATAGGCGCGGCTATTCCACCTATGTTTATTGCCCGGCCTGCAAGTTTGTAATGCGTTGCCCGGCTTGTGATGTGCCGCTGACTCTGAGCGCGGTAAAGAATAAACTATATTGCCGTTATTGCCGGCATACGCAAAAGCGCTCCACAGAATGCCCGTCTTGTCATACTCAGCATCTGGAGTCCATTGGTTTTGGCGCGGAAACAGTCACTGCAGTATTGCAGAGTATTTTCCCGATAGCGAAAATAAAGAGGATCGACGCGCAGACCTATGAGCAGATCAAGAATCTGAAAGAATTTGATATTATCGTGGGTACGCAAATTATTAATAATTATGATAATTTCCCTAAAACCACGTTTTTGGGGGTGCTGCTGATAGATTTGATGCTGAACTTACCGGATTTCCGCGCGGCTGAGTATACGTTCCAAAATTTAATCGGCTTAGTCCAGCGGCTGGATACTGCCAAAGGTAGCGCCGAAGTAATGATCCAGTCCGAGAATATAGAGCATTATCTGTTGCAGGCAATAGTGAAACAGGATTGGGCCAGTTTTTACCGTCAGGAGTTGGAATTCCGCCGGCAGTTGAAGTATCCGCCGTATGGGAGCATGGCGCAGGTGGAGATAAGAGGAGCGGATCAGGAGAAGACAGAAAAAGAGGCGCGGGAATTGGCGGAGAAGTTTAAGCAGTCAAGGATCAAAGTATATGGGCCGGCGCCATCGTTCAGGGCCAGGTTGAGAGGGCAGTACCGGCAGGAAATTATCTTAAAATCTATAAGTCATAAAGCCTTAATAAAAGTATTACAGCGGGTGAAGCCTAACAAACGCACTGCTTCGTTGACCATCAGCACAGATGTAGACCCAGTGGAAATGCTGTAAGGGCAGTAAGAACGAAAGGCGGTTGCCAGTAAGAGTGAGGAACCGTAAGTGCCATTATTAAACGAGATTTATATTGACAAAACTTAGAAAAAATAGTAATATAAAATCAGGCTAAGACCAAGATAACTAACGATAAATGTTGTGGTTGGGTATCCACAGGCGGGTGAGATAAAAAGATTTAAAAGAAGATAAGAGGTTTATTAAACAACAGGAGGAAATAAGCAATGGGAAAATTGAAATATCCTATAGTGTTATTTTTTTCACTCTTTTTTTTACCGTGTCAATTTTATTAGCGGCAGAAGTTGCCGCTCCATAATCTGCATATCATTGCTTTCCAAAGGGGGAATATTTTGATCAAAAAAAACAATTTATCTCTAGGTGGAGTATTAATTTTACTAGTGGCCTTGTTTATTCCCAATGGTTTAATGGCAAAAACATATAATATTTTAGTGGTAAAAAGATCGAATCTTGAAATATATGAATCAGGCCTGTCTGGTTTTATCGCAGCTTTAAATGAAAAAGGATTAGCCGAAGGAGTAAATTTTACTCTGGACAAGATTGATTTGGAGCAAGTAAAAGATATCCCATTATCGCGTTTAATGACTTATGATCTAATATATGCTATAGGCACGGAAGCGGCAAAGATAACGAAAGAAACTACTGGAACAGTCCCCATTGTTTTTTCTCTGGTTTTAGACCCCCTAGGGGGCGGGTTGGTAAAATCATTAAGCGTCCCTGGCGCGAATATAACCGGGGCGGCGCTGATTTTACCTGTCAGGATAGAATTAGAAAATTTTAAAACCG
>JACRDM010000082.1 GCA_016218565.1 Elusimicrobiota bacterium
CGTTAGTGATGGCGGAAGTCGTTTGGACATTAGAAAAAGCTTATAAGCTGTCCCGGAGTGAAATTGTATCCTATGTGCAGCAGATTTTGAATACTCCCAATATTGAGCTCAAGGAGAAGGATGTTTTGCTGGGGGCAATTGGTTTGTATGGGCTGAAAAAGATTGATTTTATTGACGCTTACAATGCTATTTTTATGGAGGCGGAAAAAATAAATTCTATTTATTCATATGACACCCATTTTGATTTAATTCCTCCACTTAAAAGGTTGGAACCATAAGGATTAATGCCAATTTGGAACCTCAAGATAGGCCGGGAGGTAGTGATAGCTATTACCAAAGGTGAACTGCGTTTTGGGCCGTGGGAGCAGATATTTTACGGGGAGTTTGACGGGGTGCGCAGGAAAAGGGTGCTGATTAAGATAATAGGAGAATAGAAAAACTGTTGATAGTTGATTGTTGATAGAAAGGGAGGAAAAGATGAACTTAAGAGAGAAAACGAAATTGGCGAAGGGTGGTTTGGAAGCTAAACTGCCGAAGTTGGATGTGTTCCCAAATTTATTTAAGGATTACAAAATCACTATTTCCGTGCCTGAGTATACGTCTCTTTGCCCGCATACGGCTTTGCCTGATTTTGCGACTATTACCATTCAGTATATACCCAATAAGCTGTGCGTGGAGCTAAAATCATTCAAATATTATATTTTAGGGTACCGCAATCTGGGTATTTCCCACGAAAACGCTGTGAACAGGATCTTGCAGGATTTTGTTGCCGCCTGCCAGCCAAAATGGGCTGGCATTAAAGGAGTATTCACTCCTCGTGGCGGGATCATTACCACGGTAGAAGCTGAGCACAGGAAAAGAGGAAAAAATTAGAATAGATTGAGCAGATGGTTGGTAGTATCTTTCTGGTTTGACGTAGAAAAAGTTGCCCCGACTTCATAAACTAGATTGTCCGCAGAGCCAGTTAGAGCCCCAATGAAATAAAGAGTACTCTTGGTTCTACCAGTAAATTTCAGAGTGTCATTCAGATGTTCTTTAAAGGCTACAGATTTCGCTTCGCTGGGGATGCTGACAGAGGTTTCATATGCGTAAGTGCCATTAGGTATATCAGTAAGCGTTTTGGTTTCGCCTACATTCAGCGGGTAAGAAGTACCCAAAAAATTTACCACGACCCTAGCCAAAGCGTTATTTTTTAAGATAAGTTCATTGCTTGCTTCTGTATCATCTTTACTGCAACCAGTAACCAGAAATAAGCATAATAAAGCAAATATAACTTTTCTCATAGTAGTCTTCCCTCCAGGTGTTAAAGGAAATAAGTAGTTACTGTTATTTAGCATATTTTTGGTTATATTAGAGCAAGTATTTTATTTAACAGGACCATGTATGGCTTTTAGAGTAACACTTAAAAAAAATGAAGAAACAAGATTATTGATTGGACATCTATGGATATTTTCCAATGAGATTGATCATTATTCCGGAGACATCAATAATGGCGATATCATAGAGGTTGTGTCCAGCCAAAATGAGTTCTTGGGCTTAGGGCTGGTTAATAAGAATTCCTTGATCGCGGTTAGGATATTAACCAAAGAGCGGGAAGAGATAAATGTAGGGTTTTTTAAAAAGCGCATCAGCCAAGCTTGCCATTTACGGCAAGAACTGTATCCCGGCGAAAGATCGTACCGCCTGGTATATGGAGAAAGTGATTTCCTGCCTGGGCTGGTCATTGATAAATATGAAAATTATTTGGTAGTTCAGGTGTTGAGCCTAGGTATGGAGCAGAGGCTGGAAATGATCAGCCAGGCTTTGACTGAGATCTTTAAGCCGGTGGGAATTTATCTTCGTAATGATGTTGAGATAAGAAGTCTGGAGGGAATGGATTTATACAAAAAGCCATTAATTGGCCTAGAACCTCCGAGTAATCTGGTAATTGAACAAAATGACTTGGAATATAAAGTAGATATTGTGAACGGGCAGAAAACCGGATTCTTTTTTGATCAGCGGGATAACCGGGAAGCGCTTAAGAACTATGTATCAGGAAAGACGGTTTTAGATTGCTTCTGCTATAGCGGCGGTTTTTCCATGTCCGCGGCAAAATATGAGTGCTTTAAAGTGATCGGGGTGGAGGCTTCAAAAGACGCAGTCAAAGAAGCGCAAGAAAATGCTGGGTTGAATGGATTTAATAATTGTGAATTTGTCACTGCGGATGTATTCGATTATCTCACGGAAGCAGTTTTAAAGAATACATTATTTGATGTGGTTAATGTTGATCCGCCATCATTTACCAAGACTAAGAAGAACCTGCCGCAAGCGATCAAAGGATACAGAAAATTGAATGAATTGGCGATGCAGACGGTTAAAAAGGGCGGAATGCTGATATCTTCATCCTGCTCGCACTACCTGGATGAACACACTTTTATTAACATGCTCAAAGACAGCGCTCTGCGTTCCAGGCGGACCCTGCGCCTGCTGGAGTTCCGCGGCCAGGCCAAGGACCACCCAGTATTATTAGCTATGCCGGAAACTAAATATCTCAAATGCGCGATTATGGAAGTGCAATAAAACACAAAGGTTTAAAAAGAAGGAACTTGTTTAGAATTTTGAATTCAATTGATTATTGGTTATTCATTTGTCATTTGAAATTTGGAATTGTTTTTACAGGTATACCTTGTAGTCAATATATGGGAAAATATTGTCGCGGTATTCGATCTCGTGCAGCCAGCCTTCATCGATAGAGTTGTTCTTAAGATCATCATACAATTTTAGGAATCGATTGATATGGTCGCACGTTCTCTTCTGCGCATAAGCCACCATAGTACCCATAGCCATGATAAAGGCCCAGTCGCTCGATTGGGCTAACAGTAATTCCCTCGCGGCCTGATTTAAGGCCCTGATCCGCAACCCATTGCTTTCATTTTTGTTATCCTGCGCTAATTCAATCATTCGGCTCTGCGCTTTATGCAGGTGCCGATAGATCCAGTCATTGGTCCCCTGAAGCCAGCATTCATGGTATCCCTTATCTCCCCAACTGGAAGCTGCCGGTACAGAGACCTGGTTCTTGGGATTCTCTTTCAGGTATTCGCTGGCGGTGATCATTTTGATTTCATCCTGGTCGCAGGCGATCTTACGGATCAGGAAATTCAGGAAATCAGGCCCTTCAAACCACCAGTGGCCGAATAGTTCAGCGTCATATTGCGCCACTATCACTGGCTTTTTCCCCAGAAAATCATTTAAATGTTCCATTTGTTTCTGCCGGTTGAACATAAAATTCCCAGCATGCGAAGCAGCGGCTTCTTTCGCTTCAGCCGGGTTATAAGGTTGTTTTTCGCCTAAGGCTACCTGGCCGGTAATTTTATAATACTTGACCCCTATATTGCGTCTCACTCCATCATTATGCAGATAAGGATGAAGGTAATCGTATTCCAGGTCATAGCCGATATCACGGTAAAATTCGCGGTAACGATAATCTCCCGGATACCCATCAGTAGCGCTCCACACCTGCCTGGAAGATTCAATGTCCCGGCTGAAGGCAGCTACTCCGCTGGGGCAGAAAACAGGGGCATAGACACTATACTTGGGCCGGGGTTCGGCGAAGAGCAAGCCATGGGTTTCCATGAAGAAATAGCGTATCTTTTCATCCCGCAGCATTTGGTCATCGCCTATTTCATAGGCGCATTCAGGCAACCACAAGCCTTTGGGCGGCTGGCCAAACCTGGCAGTGTAATCCTGTATCGCTACTCTGACCTGGGCACGCTTAGCATTCTGGTTCAGCATCAATGGCAGATAACCATGGGTGGCGCCGCAGGTGATAATTTCCAACTTGCCCAAATCCTGGAATTTTTTAAAGGCCTTGAGAAGGTTGCGATCATACTTTTCTGCAAATATATAGCGCGCCATTTTGAAATGGTTTTCGTACATTTGCGCGGCTGGGACAAAGGCTGGTTGGAACTGTAGACGGGTTTCTTCTTTTTCTGACAGATCGAGCAGCTTATTAATATGGTGGAGATAGCGGCCCTGCAGGAGGGAGTCGCTTAACATGGCGCACAAAGGCGGGGTCAGGCTCATGGTGATACGGAAGTCAATGCCATCCTGTACCAGGTTATCCATCATATTGATCAGAGGTATATAGGTTTCACTGATGGCTTCGTAGAGCCAATCTTCTTCCAAAAAGTCTTCATGTTCCGGATGCCGGACAAAAGGAAGATGGGCATGTAAAACTAAACATAAATAACCTTTTTGCATAGCGCTCCTTTGCTTAAAAAAACTCGCCCAGGCGCGTGGCGGGCGAGAGTCAAGATCTTATTTGCCAACTACAATAATCAGTAAACACTATTTTGTTTTTCTCTTGGCCGTAATGGCGATTTGCCGTGAATCTATGGTATCAGCTGAAATAGCCTTAATAGGTATAGCGATTTCGCCATCAGGGAATGCAAAGCGCAAGGTAAAGGTCCCATCTGGCCTTAATTTTACTGGTTTGCCTTGCACGGTAAGCAAAGCATCAGGTTCAGTGGCGCCATACACGATCAATTCCGCGTCCGCAATGAGCCAAAAGCCGCGTTTCCCAGGTCTGACTGGGCCGGCTCCGCTGCCGCCTTTGGAGGAAACTGCCAGCACTGATTCCAGCCTCTGGGTCAGAAGTTTTAGGGCTTCGGCGCTGGACGCGCCGATCTTATCAATACCGGAGAGTTTCATCAATTTTTCAAAATCTTCCTTGACCAGCATCCACTGCTCATCATAGATATCTGAAACACTCCCGGCGGGTGTAGCCACAACATTGGAGCGGGCCAAGGTAATAAATATGCCGTCATCTACCAAGAGTCCCAGGTCAGCACAATAACTGCGCTTGGGCATTCCTACGTAGATGTACCAGTTTTTTGATTCAGGAGTAATAAAGATGTCAAAACTGCGGTTAGCATTGCGGCCATCGAAATTAACATTGGTGACATCATAAACCCTGATGGCAGGTTTGGCTTTTTGGAAGATATTAGCGCCGTATTTTTTGATAATTTCAGCCCGGGTTTTGGCGCTTATTTCCCAGTAGGCAAAAATCCATTGCGGATCACGCGGCAATAAAACTATCAGCGTGTCACCGTAGCCTTCTGGCAGCGGGCCGCCGCGATCGATATAGCCTTGTTCGCGAGAAGCGCCACCTTTAGAACTGGAACCGCCAGATGAAGCTCCAAAGGGTGTGTCGTTTTGGTTATTAATCATGATTACCATCCATTAAATAGTTTAGTGTTTGTAACAATGTAATTCTAACTTACCCTACATTATTTGTCAACTATTTTGTTTAAAAATATTTAGTATTGCGCACACATGGTAATTATGGTAATATAAGCTGTTATGAAATTCAAGCTATTTTCTGACTATAAACCGCAGGGTGACCAACCTGAAGCTATTTGCCAGTTGACCGCTGGTTTGGAGGCAGGAGAGGTATACCAAGTACTACTCGGTGTAACCGGCAGCGGAAAAACTTTTACTATGGCTAATGTCATAGCCAAGGTTAATCGTCCAACCCTCATTATCTCGCCTAACAAGACCTTAGCGGCCCAGTTATATGCTGAATTCAAACAGTTTTTTCCGGAAAACGCGGTAGAGTACTTTGTCTCTTATTATGACTATTACCAGCCAGAAGCATATATCCCCCAAACCGATACTTATATTGAAAAAGACCTAGCCATTAATGATCAGATCGACTGTCTGCGGCTCAAAGCCACGAGCTCGCTTTTAGAGCGCCGGGATGTCATTATCGTGGCTTCAGTTTCCTGTATCTATAATATAGGTTCGCCGGAGGAGTTCCGGCAGGCGCAGGTAGTATTGACCAGGGGAGAAGAGATTAACCGGGATGCAGTGGTAAGGCAACTCATCAGTATATATTATGAACGAAATGATCTTGATTTTCACCGGGGTACCATCCGGGTCAAAGGGGAAGTGGTGGATATTTTCCCGGCCAACATGGAAACTGCTATTCGGCTGGAGTTGGATGGTAACACGATCAGCCGTCTGCGGGAGGTAAACCCGGTTAGCCTGGAACTGATCGCTGAAAAAAACAGAGTCTCCATTTATCCGGCCAAACACTATGTGACTAGTACTCCCAAGTTTGAGCAAGCTATGGCTGATATTTTACTGGAGTTGGGCCAGCAGGTAGCAACATACAAAGCCGCTGGCAAACTATTGGAAGCCCAGCGTTTGGAACAGCGCACCAATTTTGATTTGGAAATGATCAGGGAAATAGGCTATTGCAGCGGCATTGAAAACTATTCCCGGCATTTTGACGGCCGGAAACCAGGTGAGCGGCCCAAATGCCTGATTGATTACTTTCCTGAAGATTATTTGACGATCATGGATGAATCGCATGTGACCATCCCTCAGCTGAATGGAATGTACCACGGAGACAGATCGCGCAAGCAGACCCTGATCGATTATGGGTTCCGGCTGCCCAGCGCCATTGACAACCGGCCGCTAAAATTTGCAGAAATAGAATCATTGATAAAACAAGTGGTCTATGTCTCTGCTACCCCGGCTAAGTTCGAACTTGAAAAAACCAAAGGGGTGATAGTGGAACAGGTTATTAGACCGACTGGATTGGTGGACCCGGAGATCAGGCTCAAGCCGACCAAGGGACAGGTCGATGATTTGATCGCCGAAATACTGCTGAGAGTGTCCAATCACCAGCGGACCCTGGTTACTACCTTGACCAAACGAATGGCCGAGGACCTGACTGACTTCCTGTTAGATAGGGGTTTGCGGGTCAAATATCTGCATTCTGAGATTGAGACTTTGGAACGCGTGGAAATATTGCAGGATCTGCGCAAGGGAGAATTTGATTGTCTGGTAGGGGTCAATTTACTGCGGGAAGGGCTGGACCTGCCGGAAGTTTCCCTGGTGGCGATCATGGATGCGGATAAAGAAGGATTTTTACGGTCTGAGACTTCCCTGATCCAGGTTTGCGGCCGGGCCGCGCGGAATGTGGAGGGCTCAGTATTAATGTATGCTGATACCATGACTGGTTCAATGCAAAGAGCTATCAACGAGGTAGAACGCCGGAGGGTGAAGCAGCTTGAATATAATAAGAAACATAATATTACTCCACGGAGTATCCAAAAAGCCATACATGACCTGGCCGAGTTTACTTCACTAAACAAACAAAAGATCTATAGTTTTGTGAAAGAGGAAGGTTATAAATATACTCCCGAGAAAGCTACGCCGGCATTACTGAAAGACTTGGAGCGGCAGATGCGGGAAGCTGCTGATAATCTTGACTTTGAGCTGGCAATTATGCTACGCAATAGGTTATTGGAACTTACAAAAACAGTAAAAGCGAAAAGCCGTTAAAATGAGAACCAGTAAAAACGAAGAGCAGTAAAGACGAAGAACAGTCAAGATAAAGAAGCAGTAATAACGAGAAACAGTTGATAGTAATAAATATAAGTAGCTCTTACTGTTTTTCGCTTTTAGTGGTGAACTGTACTTGTATTGACTGGTACACTATACTAGGAGGATATATGAGAAAAGTAATTTTGCTGATACTGATATTGTTAATCGGAGCAGGTTCAGCTCAGGCCAGGGTTAATGATGCTAAATATCACTACGGCCTGGGAGTAATTATCGGTGAGCCAACCGGATTTTCCGGTAAATATTGGCTGAACAATAAGGAAGCCTATGACCTCTCGGTCAGCTTCAGATTCAGCAGTTACCTTTATTTGTCTGGAGCATATCTTTACCATAATTATGATGTTTTCAAGAATGCCAAATATGCCAGTGACGCGTCGCTGTATTATGGAGCTGGCCTGCGCTTGATCGGTGACCGCGAGCATCGTTACCGGAAACACTTTCGAGATGATACCTATGATACGATATTGGGATTGCGCGGAACAATAGGATTAAGTTATTTTATTCCTAACCAACCTTTTGAAATATTCATTGAATTTTCCCCGCTCCTGAACATCGCCCCAGCTACTGACTTGGATTTCAGCGCCGGGGTTGGAGCCAGGTGCATGTGGTAAAAAACCCCGCGGAGCGGTTTGCCAGTATCAATTGAACAAAAATAATTTTATCAGGAGTGCGTTATCATGTCCGATGTTAAAAAAATCGATCCAGAGCTTTATGGCGCCATATTGAAAGAAACTGAACGGGAAGCTTATACCCTGGAGCTTATTCCCAGCGAAAACATTGTCAGTGAAGCTGTATTGGAAGCGCAGGGCGGGATAATGACCAATAAATATGCTGAAGGCTATCCTGGTAAGCGGTATTATGGCGGCTGCGACTATGTAGATGTGGCGGAAAAACTGGCCCAGGAAAGAGCCAAACAGCTCTTTGGCTGCGAACATGTGAATGTCCAACCGCATAGCGGCACATCAGCTAACCTAGCTGTTTATCTTACGGTCCTTAACTTCGGTGACACGATTATGGGTATGGATCTGTCTTGCGGCGGACATCTGTCACATGGACATCCCCTTAATTTCAGCGGTAAATTCTTTAAGATCGTGCCCTACGGGGTTACCAGGGATACTGAAACCATAGATTATGACCAGCTAAGGAAACTAGCTCTGGAGCATAAACCAAAGATAATTGTTACTGGCGCCAGCGCTTATTCCCGGATCATTGATTTCAAAAGAGTAAAAGAGATCGCGGCTGAAGTGGATGCCTGCCATCTGGCTGATATTGCCCATATTGCCGGACTGATAGTTGCCGGCCTGCACCCGTCGCCGGTCCCGTATGCTGATTTTGTCACCACGACTACTCATAAAACACTGCGTGGGCCGCGTGGCGGTATAGTCATGTGTAAAGAGAAGTTTGCCAAAGACCTGGACCGGATAGTCTTCCCGGGAATTCAGGGCGGTCCCTTGATGCATGTCATCGCGGCTAAAGCCGTAGCCTTCAAAGAAGCCCTGGGCGATGCTTTTACTAGCTATCAGAAGCAGATCGTGATCAATGCTCAGGAATTAGCTAAAGCCCTGCAAAATGAAGGATTCAGGATCGTCAGCGGCGGGACAGACAATCACCTCATGCTGGTAGACCTGCGGTCTAAAAAAATTACCGGCAAGATTGCCCAAGAAGCCCTGGATAAAGCCGGTATTACAGTCAATAAAAATACTATTCCTTATGATCCGGAAAAACCATTCATGGCCAGCGGTATCAGGGTAGGCACGCCATCTATTACCGCCAGGGGTATGAAAGAAAAAGAAATGACCCAGATAGCCAAATGGATAAACCAGGCGCTCCTGACCCATGATAATGACCTTGTTTTAGCGAAGATTAAAGCTGACGTGAAGCAACTGTGTCTTAAATTCCCAATTTATGCTGAAAGATTGAAATAGTTTTGTCTTTCTATACGCTATCCGCTACACGCTATCCGCTAAAAGGATGTTTATGACCTGGAAAATGGGTTCCATTATCTATGCGGTGTTTTTTCTTTCTCTGGCTTTGAGCCTGTTGGTAACGCCTTATGTGATCAGGCTGGCGACTAAATTGAAGGTAATGGACCAACCCGCGCAGAGGAAAATACATAAAAAGCCCATTCCCCGCTGGGGTGGCTTGGGAATTTTTGTGGCTTTCAATGTAGCCATTCTCCTTTGCTGGTTTATTTTCCCTTATTTTCGGCATTTAGTCCATTTTTCTACCTCTAAGTTTTCGATGAGCGCCCAATTGATCGGTATCCTGGTAGGAGGGGCGATCCTGATAATCATTGGTACCATTGATGATAAGTATGGATTACCGTCTAGCGCCAAATTATTCGGTCAGATACTAGTGGTATTGGTCTTGATCAATTACGGGATCAAGATCAGCGGGTTGGTAGTTCCTTTCTTTAATTTTCTGGCTTTCAACTCTATCCTGGTTACTCAACTCGCAACCGTGTCCTGGTTTTTGTTGTTTATCAACAGTGTTAATTTTAGCGATGGCCTGGATGGGTTGGCTTGTGGTATAGTAGCTATTTCCTCATTTACTTTTCTGGCGATAGCAGTGCTCATGTGGGGCGCCCAGAAGACTTTGGTGGTACAGAATCTAAAGCTGGCCGCTATTCTGGCGGCAGCGTTGGCCGGTTCATGCATTGGATTTCTGCGGTATAATTTTTTCCCGGCAAAAATCTTTATGGGCGATACTGGCAGTATGTTCCTGGGATATATGCTAGCCGTCATCACGACTGTCGGCACTTTAAAGACCACGGCTGTCATTGCTTTATTTATCCCCCTGCTGGCTTTGGGATTGCCACTGACGGATATCACCATAACGGTCTGGCGGCGGTGGCATAATAAGGTACCGTTGTTCACTTCTGACCGGCAGCATTTACATCATCGGCTACTGGGAAAAGGATGGACCCAGCGGGAAGTGGTGCTATTAAGTTATGTGTTAAGCGGCATCCTGGGTATTTTTGCCATACTGCTGACTATTTATAAAGGAGTGCCCCATTGATCAAAGTTATTGCTGTCTTCGGCACCAGGCCGGAAGCGATCAAGATGGCGCCGGTTATTCATAAGCTCAAAATTCAAAATTCAAAATTCAAAACCGTGGTGTGTGTGACGGCTCAGCACCGGCATATGCTGGACCAGGTTCTGGAAATCTTTAACCTCAAGGTGGATTATGATTTGAATATTATGCAAAAGGCCCAGAGCCTGTATCAGATCACGACCAACGGGTTACTAAAACTGGAAGAAATCTATCAGCGGGAAAAGCCGGATCTGGTGCTGGTGCATGGAGACACGACGACCACGCTCGTGGCGGCGCTGGCTGCTTTTTATGAAAAGATACCCGTGGGACATGTCGAAGCAGGTTTGCGATCATTTGACAAGTTCAATCCATTCCCTGAAGAAATAAATCGGCGTCTGGCGGATGTGCTTACAGATCTTTATTTCGCGCCAACCCGTTCCAGCGCCAGGAACCTGAAACAGGAAGGTGCGAACACTAAGAATATTTATATTACCGGCAACACGGTAATAGACGCGCTGTTCAGGGCCTTAAAAGCGCCGGGCAAAATAAAA
>JACRDM010000077.1 GCA_016218565.1 Elusimicrobiota bacterium
AATTAAAATTCTCAAGGGAGGAGTTTTATAGTTTAAAAAAGTGTCTATTTTGTCGAAGAACTGTGAAATCAGCACGACCAGGGCAAAACAACTCAAAGCAAAGAAAAAGGCTTGCCCATATTGTTTAAGAACATAGCGATCAATGATCTTCACTGTGCAAAACTCCTAAACTCTAATACTCTCCCACTTTATCACTTGCTGAACTTCGAGGTTGTTCTTCTAGCACTTACCACTGTTGCTATATCTTTCCCCGGATCGCTTTTATCGAAAATAATATGCCGGCAGCGCCCATGACCAAATTTGGCAGCCAAACAGAAATTATTGGTTTGATGATGCCGCGTTCTCCCGCGGTTATGCCGGTGATCAGAATAGTATAATATAATATTATCAAAATCAAGCTTAGGCCGAAACCAAGGCCTTTAGTGGTCTGTTTCGGCCGTAACCCAAGTGGAATAGCGATCAGGGCAAAGGTCAGGCAGGCAAAGGGTATTACATTGCGTAAATGGTATTCCACAAGCAGTGAATTGTGATTGATATGGCTATTTTTTAGTCGCTGTATTTCTGCTCCCAATTCCTGCTTGTTCATTTCCCGCAAGCTTTTATAATGGACCGCGTCTTTAGGAGCATCTTGCGCTAGATTAATGAGCATGGCATAGGTATCGAAAAAGACCCGGTTATATTTATAAAAATCATTCTTGTCGACCATATGACGAGCGCCGTTATGCAGCTCCAGAACCAGCCCCTGTTTTTGGTCACTGCGGAAACTGCCGTCTTCAGCAGTGATCATGAGCGGCAGACCGTCTTTTTCATTTTTATAAATTATCATCCCTTTGAAAGTAGACGCGTTTTTATCTATTGATTCAAAATAGAGACGGGTATCCTTGAGTTCGATAAAAGTGCGTTCTTCCAGTTTTAACACCGGCGTTCGATAAATTATCTCTGTGTATAGATTCTTGAACTTGTGGTTCGCTGCCGGTACAATCCGGTCATTGAAATAAATACCAAATAAGGACAGCAGGACACAGGTTACCAGTAGCGGGGTCATGATTCGCAAAGTCGATACTCCGCTGGCTTTGATAGCGGTTATCTCATTGTCCTGGTTGAAACGTCCTAAGGCGAGTAAAATGGCCAGTAATGTAGCCATGGGCAGGCTCAGGGTAAAGGTGAATGGTAACGTATAGGACAAGAGTTTGCCTACTATAGTCATACCCACCCCTTTATTGATGACCATACTGACCAGATCAAAAATACGATCCATCAACAGGATAAAGGTGAATAGGAGCATGGCCATAATAAAAGAAGCCAGGCTTTCCCTCAGAATATATCTGGTTAAAACACGCATATTATCATTATATACTATTTTAAGGTCATTTAGCAAATAAAAATAGAAAATAGTATTGAAAAAAAGCAGTTTTTAAGCTATATTTATATAAATATTCTAAAGTGAGGAAAAGCTTGCGGAAAAATATCACTATTATCCTGGTTGCCATGTTGTTATGGTTGACACTGGCAGGTAACATTTTAGCCCAGATACCTAAAATGAGTCTGCGGCCGGGCGTTAACCAGCCGGCTGGCCAAAATAATTATAATGTGGTTATGAGTACTTTTACTTTTTTACCCCCAGCCAAGAGTAAACCTGCCTTTTCAGCGGCTGCTCCAGTGGTAATGCCTTTCAAGAGAGACCAGTGGTTAAAAGTTAAATCCAGTCAAGAACATTTCAAAGAAGCCCAAACCAGGCTGGCAGAAGGGATCGAATTTAACCTGCCGTATGAATCCAAGCTCAATATCTCCGGCCGGAAAATGATCAATATCAAAACCGGAAAGATAAAGTATGCCCAGCCTGACAAGAAGACCATCACCGGGACCCCGCTGGGAGTCACTGACCGGCTGGATATGCAGCAGGAATTGCAGGTCAAAATAAAGGGCCAGGTAGGGCCAAAGATTGCCGTTAATATCGACTATGATGATACTAAGGAAGATAAAAGGGATATTTCGGTGATTTATAAGGGTGATCCTGAAGAAGTGGTCCAGGAAGCGGCTTTCGGCGATATCGATCTGACTCTGCCGCAGACTGAATTTGTATCATATAATAAAAAGCTCTTTGGCGGCAGGATTGATACTCTGCCTGTATCCACAGACAATAATAAACTGCGCGTTATGGCTATCGGCAGCCGTACCAAAGGTGTAACCGAAACCAAACGCTTCAAAGGTAATACCACTTTTGAAAAGAGAGAATTATTTGATACTCAGTACATCAGAAGGAAGTATTACAAGATCTATCCCGTGGCTGCCGCTGCGGCTACAGATTTGCCGCTAGCCAGTGGCAGTGTAGAAGTATATATTGATAACCGGATCGGCAATGATAATACTAACGCTAAACGGAAAACCTTGTATGATGTTAATGGAGTTCCCCGGAGCGGAGATTTTGACAAGCAAAATGCCGGCCTTGATTATACTGTTGATTATCGGACCGGTGTTATTACCTTCAATAAAGCTATTGGTTTGAATTATATTATCGCCGTGGACTACAAAAGACCAGATGGCACCTGGCTCTCCAGTAATTCTACCGTCAAGTCTGAGAACTGGATGGTTATCAAGGATGAATCTGAAACTCCGATTACCAGGGAAATGAAAAACTATTATAGCCTGGGCAGCACCAAGATCGTCAATGACCCGAATAAATTCATTCTTAAGGTCATGGACCTCAACCGCAATGAATCTGGTTCCCATCTTTATGAAGTGGACTATGATTTTGGCACTATCCGTTTCCTGGAAGATACTCCGTTTGACCCGGATGTCTATATTAATATTCCCACCCATCATTATATTATCTATGTAGAATACCGGCATAGTGTCAAGACCTATAATCTGCGCCCCGGATTGGTGCAAAAAAGCGAAACAGTCAAACTCAACGGCGAAACGCTGAATCGGGATGAAGACTATTTCATTGATTATGAGATCGGCTTGTTGACCTTCCTGAAAGATACAGCCATTACCGATGATACGGATATTGAAGTCAGTTACGAATATATGCCTTTTGGCGGACAGTTCCAGCAGACTATTGTAGGCGCCCGGGCTGAATATAAATACGGCGATATATTTACCCTGGGATCTACGGTGCTTTACAATTGGGCGACGTCGCCGGGAACGATTCCTGATGCGCGCTCAACGCCGGAGAGTATCCTGGCGCTGGAAGGGGATTCAAAATTAAAATTACGGCCGGAAAAATTCTGGAAATGGGATCTGTCCGGATTACATATAAATATTGGAGCCGAGCTGGCCCAGAGTAAATATAATCCCGATATTTTCGGCAAAGCCATGGTTGATAATATGGAAGGATCAGAGATAGCCGATACAGTGTCGACTGACCGGACTTTATGGCGTTTGGGAAGCTTGGGCCGGGATAAACTTTTAAGAGGTAAACTCGAATGGGCCAATGGTGATGAAGATAAAAAAACCATTAACCGTAAAACTGTTGAGGTGGGCCGAGATCAAACGTTAGACCTGACCTATACTTTGCTGGAAAGTGATTCCTGGGTAGCGCTGGTTTATCCCCTAGCTACTGCTGGTGTGGATTATAGTAAATATAATTACCTGCAATTTTGGGTTTATGGCGAGGGTGCGGGTGAGACTCTCCATGTGGACCTGGGCCGGGTGAGTGAAGATGCTGATGGTAAAGGTGGGTTTGACCGGGATATTATGGCCAACGGGCATGTGGTTTGGCCAAAAGGTTCGCCGCAGACAGAAGATTTAAACAATAATGGTTTGCTGGATGTCGGGGAAGATATCGGCTGGGAGTATGTCAATACTGACGACACTATTACCCGGATTGGCGCAGGTAACGGGAGGTTGGACAGCGAGGATCTTGATGGGGATGGTATTTTAAACACAGTGGAAAGCCTGGCTACCACTAATAATCCAATTAACATTACGTGGACCGGCTGGCAGCAAGTGACCATACCTTTAAATATCAATTCCAGCAACCTAACCGCCTGGCAAAATATCAAACATATTCGATTTTGGTTGACCAGGGGCTGGTCCTCAGATCATACCGTAAGAATAGCCAAAATTGAGATACTCGGTAATCGCTGGGATAAGCCGATAACAAGCGGTTCCGGGACTATGGATATCACGGTCAAAAGCAATGAAGATAATAGCGAAGTTTCCTTGAAAGATAATGGGGACTATATCTGGCTCTACCGGGATACAGTTAATAAAGATCTAGATGAGAATAAAACGTTAGTGTTGAAATATACTAATCTAAGTTCAGGCGCAGACGCCTATACCAAGCGGCAATTGTCCAAATCCCTGGATTTTTCGAAGCATCAGAAACTGCGGTTCTTTATATATGGGGACAGTGGCGGCGAAGATTTCTATCTCCGGGTAGGTTCCGGCGATAATAACTATTATGAATACCGCCAGACCATAGACTGGAAAGGCTGGCAGTTGATCAGCGTTGATTTACCGGCAGGTTTTACCAGTACTATGGGGGTCCCTAATTTGGCTAATATTTTAATGATCCGCTTGGGAATCATTGGGCGGGGAGTGGCCGGGGAAAGTGAAATCTGGATTGATGAGATACACCTGACTGAACCTAAAGAAGAGGTAGGCTTGGCCCAGAAATATTCTTTGGATTCCACATATAAGGATTGGGGCACGATGAATGCCAAATATCGTTCAGTCACCGACCAGTTCAGCCTGGTTGGGGCGCCTAAAGTTAACCAGGATGTGACCGCGCGCAATGTTGCCGGGTCATTGACTAAACTGCAAATAAAAGAAGTGAAAATGCCAACCAGGTTTAACTGGGACCAAACCATTACCATTACCCCAACCACTTTCAGAACCGAGTTATCCACTCGGGACGAGGGTAGAGTCATTACTGATAATTTTAATGCGCAGACCGTCTTGAATAAAGATAACCTGCCTCAACTGGGACTGAGTTTTACCCGTAATAATTTGGATTCCAACTTGCAAAAGACGATTACTAAAACTAATACGTCTGGCGCTACTCTGTCTTACGGTAATAAACCACTGGTCTGGAAACCGCTGAATCTGGTTTTGCCGGATAATTTTAATAGTTATTATAATCGTATTCATGGGTTTACGTATTATGACGGTAGTTTGAAGAAAAATCCTGGCTATGAAGATCTATTCGAACAAACTGATGACTGGTCAATTAACCCAGCGTATGTTTTCCAGTTTAATAGCAAATCCAAACCAAAGGTCTCGACTGGCAAGGCTGCCCCGGCTAGCCGGACCGGTAATATTAACTCTGGTCTAGCGGATTCGGGCGCTACCGCCGGGTCCTCTGGATATATGAACCGGTTGACCCTGACTCCGTCATATAAACGCCGCAAGACTGCCGAAACAAAAAAGTTTTATGATGAGTTCACCTTTAAACGTAATAAATCCGATTCCCAAACTGCAGGTCTCAATACGACGATAGAGCTAGGCAAATGGTTCAATCCAACGTTCAGGTACACTATCAATACCAACGAAACATATAATGTCATTGCTTCGAGTAAAAATGTTAACCGGGCGTCAACCACGGAAATTATGAATATGCTGAAGATGAAAGATCTTTGGTCCTGGCGGCCGCTTGATTCGCTGAGCATCAATAGCCGTTATAAGATTGACGAGGGCGATATCTATGATAATGCCGCGGCTCAATATACGACCATGAATAAATTATGGATTAGGAAGCAGTTGGGATCGGGAAACCTGAAATCAATTAACCAGCTCATTACTTTTGAAAATACGGCACGCTGGCTGCCCTTTGATTTTCTGGTCTTGAAAGGAGGTTGGCGGCCGTTCAAAACTATCGACACTACCACTAAATATACTAAGACCAATGAACACCGGACGACGACCGGAACACCGTATAATTCCTTTGCTAAGACTTTCCCGGATATAACTTTGACTATACGGGAACTGGAAAACTTCCCGGCTATGTCGGTTTTCCTGGAAGCCAGCCAGCTGGAACTGAAATATTATTTGAAAACCATGGATAAAATTGACATCTCGCTTACCAAAGAGGATTCCTGGGGAGCTAAATGGCGCGGCAAAGTATTTAAGAAATATACCTGGCTGTTAAACCTGGACCAAACTAAAGCCAAAGAGACAGATCCCACTGGGGTCACTCTCCGTAATTCTCTGGCCAATAATAAAGGCTCGCAGGTTAATTTCCGCACCGGGAGCAATTTTATTTATGTCTTAAGCTATGATGACCGGATACAATCTGAGAAAGACCGCTACGGCATTATCCTCAGGAAAGAATATACCAGGACCCCGGCCGCAAAAATGGAGAAGGACCTGGAGTTCCCCAAAGGATTGCGGATTCCCTTCACTAAAAAAGTATGGCAGATAAAGAATTTGGTGCATTTGACTACGGCTTTTAAAACCACCATACTGCGCAGTAATATAGCCGAGAAGAATTACGATACGTATACTGGTTCAACCAGCGTAGATTATAACGTCAGCTATAATTTTGTCGTCACGCTTGGTTTGGACGCGAGCCGGGTTAAAAATAAAGAACTGGATATCAATGATTATTATACATATGGCGCGAATTTTAAATTACTGATCAGGTTCTAAAACCGTTCGTGGTTCATCGTTCGTCGGTAGTGGTAAAAACGATATGAATAAATATTTAAATATAATTTTAAATACTATTTTCCCCTTAAAGTGTGAAGTGTGCCGGCAGCAAGTGCCGCTGTCCGCTGGCGCCAGGATTTGTCAGAGTTGTCGCGGAAAGATATTACTCATAGGGGACTATTTTTGCCGGAAATGCGGCAAATCATTGCAGGTTGAAACCGCTTTTTGTGTTGATTGCCACAGGGATGACACTTTATATTATGAAAGCATCAAGGCGGCCGGGATTTATCAAGGAGTTCTAAGAGAAAGCATCCATGTTTTCAAATATAATCGTCGGAGCTGTCTGGGACCTGACTTGGGAGAGTTTATGTTAAGTTCTTACCAGAAGCATTTTGGCCTGAATAGCTTTGACAAACTGGTGCCGGTTCCACTGCATAAGAAGCAATATCGGCAGAGACAGTATAATCAATCAGAGGTATTAGCCAAGAATTTGAGCCGGGCGACAGGAATACCGGTTGCGGTTAATGTCCTGGCCAGAATCAGGGGAACCAGGCCGCAGTTCACCTTAAACAGGCAGGAAAGGGCGAGTAACATTAGGAATGCTTTTCAGGTAAAAAACAGGGACTGGCTGAAGGGGTCTAAAGTGCTGGTCATTGATGATATCTGTACTACGGGCAGCACTATTAATGAATGTGCCCGGATCCTCAAGCAAGCCGGAGCAATAGAGGTCCATGGGTTGGTCCTGGCCCACGCATAGAGAAATCAAATCCGAAATCCTAATATCTAAATACTAAATAGGTTTCAATACTGGTAATCAAGGTAAACTATTATCCGTACCAGGCGTCTATAGAGGTAGAGAGTGGAAAGCAAGGATTTGGACCAACAGTTGATTGAGAAGATCAAGAACGGCGACCAGGCAGCTTTTGGCTTGCTCTTGGAAAAATACCAGCAAAGAGCCTACTATTTCTGCTTGCGCCTGGTGAGCCGGCCGGAAGATGCAGAAGACTTGGCGCAGGAAGGTTTTGTCAAGGTCTTTAAAAATATATCTGCATTTCGCGGCGCGGCCAGTTTCCAGACCTGGTTTTATCAGATATTACTGAATTTGTGCCGCAGTTACCACCGGCACCGGTACCTGGTTAACCGGTTTACTTTTAACTTTAGCCGGAGGGATGGAGAAGATGAAGAAATGGAACAATCTTTGGAAAACAGCGTGCCGGACCAAAGCCTGGATGGCAATCCGCAGCGCCTGATCAATAATGAGGAATTAAAGCTGCTGTTGGAGGAAGCGCTCCAGACCTTACCGCGGCAGCAGAAAGAAATATTTACTTTAAAGCATTTTGAAGAGTTGAAGATAAGCGAGATCGCCGGAATTACCGGCTTGGCTGAGGGGACCGTAAAAATCCATTTGTTCCGGGCGGTGCGGCGATTGCAGGAAATATTGAAAGAATTCAAAGAACAGAGGTAATTATGGAGTGTAAAAAAATCCAGTCGGACCTGGTCAACTACTACTACCAGGAACTCGCTGGTTCCGCCAGGTCAGCAATTGCCAGGCACCTGGAAACATGTAACGCTTGCCGGCAAACATATGTACAGATCAAAAAAGCCTTAGCCATGGTTGCTAAGGAACAATTGGAAAAAGACAAATCCTCTGCCTTTTGGCAGGATTTTCAGTATAAAGTGTACCGGAGATTAGCAGCCGAAGAAGCGTCAAAATCCTGGTGGCGGGATTTACTTGTGCCGCGCAGATTAGCGCCGGTATTGGCTGGAGCGGTTATGCTATTGTTAATTATTGTCACCAGTACCCGGCTGGTTAAAAACGGGCCAGAAATGACTAGTTCTGACTTGCAGCTAGCGCAGGAGTTAGAGTTGATTGAGAACTATGATTTAATCCAAGATCTGGAGATACTGGAAAATTTACCTGAAGCAGAGCAGCTACGAGGATGATCATGCGGAATACAGGCCGGCTGCTCATTATAATGATGATTGCAGTGTTTCTGAAAATACCGCTGTTGTTCTCCAGTCAAGATGAATTAGACCAGGAAATTATTGATAATCTTGATTTTTTGCTGGACTACCAGTTAGCGGATAATTTGGATCTCATGGAACACTATGATCTACTGTTTGCGGCGGTACCTGTAGAAACAGATGACCCTAGAGGTGAAACCGATGAAAATAACTAAACTGCTAAAGAGAATGTCTCTACTAGTGATTTTCCTGCTAGCGGCCAGCGCGCTCTGGGCGCAGGACACTAACCGGGACCGCTGGCAACAACTAACCCCGGAGCAAAAACAGTCTCTGCGGCAGGTGTATCGGGATTGGCAAAAATTGAGCCTGGAGCAGAAACAGGAGATCAGCGCCCGGCTGCAAAGATTCAAGGAATTACCGCCGGGGGAACAAACCCGGGTCAGAAGTAACTTGCAGCGCTTCCAGCGACTTTCCCCGGCAGAAAGAAAAACGCTCAAAAAAAATTACCAGCGCTGGCAAAAACTTAGCCCGCAGGAACAGCAGCAGATCAGGCAGAATTACCGCCGTTGGCAACAATTGACTCCGCAACAACGGCAGAATTTGAAGCAAAAACTACAGAAGTTCCGGCAGTTACCGCCAGCTCAGCGCAAAGCGCTCGTCCAGCAAAGGAGGAAGCAAAAAAAAGCGCAAAATAAATGATGAGAAAAGCAGTTACAATTCTTTTGTGGCTGGCCGCCTGGCAGGTTCTGCTGCCGGCTATATTGTGTGCCGGGACAGACTTAAGCGCCAGCGTTACTTCTGGCAAGGATCATTATCTGGCTAACTATACTTCTTTAAGTCTGGGCCTGATGGATAGGTTGAACCTGGACCTGAGCTGCAATTATAGTGATTCTGGTCCTGCTGATGATTATACTGTGCAGGATGATTCAGGAGTTGTTAACGAGGATATAAATCGTGATCCCAAGCCTGTTCGAACTTATACTGGAGGTTTAAACGCAGAGCTGACAGACAATTTAAGCGTACGGGGTAATTACTCGGTTACACCAGAAGTAGAAGGATTCGAAGCTCGTGGCTTTGGCGCCGGATTAACAGTAACTTTTACCGGTTTTCCTGTGACCGAAGAGGAAGTTCCAAGCGACTATTTTCATACCTCTCTGGATTTTGATTATGCTTCCAGTGAGAATAAATATGATGTCCATACGCCAAGTTTTACGGCTTTATATAAAACTAAAAGGGGAAGGAAGTTGCTAATATATATCCCAGCTAAAGATTCTGTGGAAAAGATCAAACAAGTCAGTTATACCATAGGACTAACCGAAACCATCTATCAAAATACTTCACTCTATCTGGCTTATGCCAATTACACTTATGACCCTAACATTGAAGAAAATATTCTGCTCGTTAAGGCCAGGCAGACTAACGCCATGCTCTTTACTTTATCTCCGGGATTGAGCGGATTTCCCAAATACACTTATGAGATACGGGCAACGCAAGTTTTTTTTTCGCTTATTAATATGAGCGTTGATTATTTGCATTTGGTAGCGCTGCAATTTTCTCTTAATGAAAATGGTACCCCTTATAATAATATAATTAATAATTTAGCTGACGATTTTTATGAATCCAAGGGAGTAAAAGCGGATTCTTATACCTTGGGTTTGGATTATTACCTGACCGGGCGCATTACCATTAATGCCAGCTACAATCTATATAAAGAAGCTTATCTGGATCGTCGCGTCTATTATACCCTGGGCGCCAGTATCAGTTTCTAATTCAGCATTCAGCAGACCCTACTTACTTGACAAATATTAAGTAAGGGTGTATAAATTAGTACAGATAGATGAATATATTAGTAGGTATGGAGTAAATAATGATTATCGGATCGATAAGGTTCATTTATTAGAAAATTAAAGAGGGAGTTAGCTATGGATATTATCCAATTACTGCAAAAAACATTTGTTTTCCGGGACTTACCGCAGGAAGAACTCAAGAAACTTTCCGCTATATTACACCGGCGGGTATTTGGCGCGGGTGACTTTTTTTTTGAAGAAGGGGAACCAAGTAAGACTATGTATATTATTGAAGAAGGTATGGTCCAGATAACGAAAAAGGTGAATCAGGAAAACAAAGCGCTTAATACCCTGCAAAGCGGGGATCTGTTCGGAGAGATGGCTTTTATTGAGCAGAAGCCGCGTTCGGCCAGCGCCCGGGCCTCTGCTGCTGGCATTATCTGGAGCATGACGGCAGTGGATTTTGCCAATGTTTTAAAAAGCTTTCATTCTGCCGCAGTGGTAAAACTTATGATCAAGTTTCTGCAGGTGATGAGCCAGCGTTTACGTGAAACTACCGATCAGGTCAAGAGCCTGGTCTAAAAGGAATTGTAATTAATGGCTTGGAAACAAACGTTAAACCCGGATTTTGCAATAGGTTTGAACCTCGAGACGGTCCGCCATTGTACTTTGGCGGGTCGTCGAATGCCAAAGTCTATTGCAAATTCCGGGTTAATCACTATGATCTTAGCCGGGTTGCTTCTCGGGTTTCCGCTAGTAGCTGCGGCTCAAGCCTTGAATGGCGGGCAACCAGGCAGTTTCCTGCACCTGGGCCAGAGCGCCCGGGCACAGGGTATGGGCAATTGCTTCGTGGCTATCAGCGACGATGTAACGGCTATCTATTATAATCCGGCAGGCTTGACCCAGTTGCTGAAATACGAGCTTAATACTTTTTATTGTCCGCTTTGGGAAGACACCAATTATAATTTTTTAGGCTATGCCCATCCCCTGGAAAAAATGGGGACTTTTGGCGTTGCTCTGATCAATATGACCACCGGCGAATTTGAAAAAAGGGAAACTATTATTAGCGAACCAACCAATTTTACCGTTAATGACCGAGCCTTTCTATTTTCCTACGGGCATAACTTTTCCAACCGCCTGTCTGTCGGGACCACGGTTAAATCAATAAAGAAGACGGTGGATATATATTCTGGTTCTGCTTTTGGCATCGATGCCGGAGCGCTCTACCGGTTTCTCGGGAACCAGTTATCAGTCGGAGCCAATTTCCAGAACCTGATGGCTCCTGCTCCCAAGCTGCAATCCGCAGGCGATAAATATCCATTGTATTCCAAATTTGGTGTGGCCTACAAGATTGAATCGGCTCTGACTAACTGGGAGGACAAGCTAATTCTAGCCTTGGATGTTGACTATTCCAGTTTTTTAAAGGCTAAAAATCATTTCGGCATTGAATACTGGTACGGGAAAAATCTGGCGCTCCGCTTGGGCAAGGACATCAATAATTATATGACGTTCGGGATGGGAGTTAATTATGCCAGTTTTAGCTTTGACTATGCAGCGGTTGCCCATGACCTGGGGTTAAGCCATAGGTTCAGTGTTGGGTATCGTTTTGGCTATATCGGTGAAGCTCAGTATAGCTTACAGGCCATTAAAGAGAAAGTAATGGCCCTGAACCAGTCTGGCACAGAGTTATATACTAATAAAAAGTATGCCCTGGCCCTGGCCGAATGGGATAAAGCGCTGGTCTGGGATCCGCAGAATACCGCTCTCCAGGAAAAAGTGACCCGGGTGAATGCCGAGTTGGAATCTATCGTGAACCGGAAACTTATCGAGCAATACCTGAGTAAAGCCTATGTGCTGTATGAGGAAGGCAAGCTGGTGGATTCCATGGAGCAATGGAAAGAAGTGGCTAATCTGGATCCAGGTAATGAAAGGGCTAAGGAATATATCGCCAAAATAGATGCCAAATTGGCCAAGGAAGACCTCGCTATACTGCAAGAGCGGGAAAAAGAGAAAGGGATAGTGACCATCAATGCCTATATTAAGTTTGGTGACGATCTGGCTGATCAAGGGCGATATGCCGAAGCTATCAGAGAATACCAGAAAGTACTGCGAGTCAATCCGGAACATTTAACCGCGAACAAGAGGATAACAGATACCCAGTTCAAAGTCAAAGCCTTGACCAGAGAGCATTTTGATAAAGCAGAAGGATTATATAAGAGCGGTGACAAGCCCAATGCCATTAAAGAATTCTGGCTAGTGTTGAGACTGGATCCAGCTTATAGCGCGGCCAGGGATTATCTGGATAAGATCAAGCAGGAAGAGAAACCTGTACAGGTTTCTAAGAAGATAGATGAAAAAAAGATCAGCCAGATGTACTATCGGGCGGCGGATCTTTATCTCAAGGGGCAGTACCAGGAAACCATTATAGCCTGTAACGAACTGCTGGCTATGGACCCTACTAACGAGAATACAGCTAAATTAGTCACGAAAGCCCAAAGCGTATTGGAAAAAATCGGCGGAAAATAGAAAAACATCCTGGAAGACCCAGGATGTCTTGATTACTGATTACACAGATTTAAGAAGACGATTACACAGATTACACTAAATATAATATACCAGAGGTTAAAATGAGATCTACCGCAAAAGCATTCATGGTATTGCTAATATTGTTGTTATTGCCTGTGTTGGTATGGGCGGGGACCTGGGAAAAAGTTGAGGTTATCAGCGCTCCGCCGCTGGCTGGCCACACCTGTGTTTTTGACAGTAACAACAGCAATATGTATTTATTTGGCGATGCCAAATTAACCGATGGGAATATTTATCGGGTAAACCTGGCTGTGGCTGACAAAAACATGATGGTTATCGCTAGTTCTGATACCGTGAAGCGTTTCGGCCATTCAGCGGTATATGACACTAACGCTAACCGGATAATTGTCTTTGGCGGCAAGACCGGAACCAATTATAATGATCAGGTCAGCAATACAGTATATACTTTTGATACCTTGACCCGTACTTGGGATGTATTCTCTACCACCGGGACTGATATTCCGGTAGCCAGAAGAGCGCATTCAGCGGTTTTTGATCAACAGTTTAATCGAATGATCATATATGGCGGCTGGAACGTGGACATGATTGCCTTGAGTGATACGTATATCCTGGATTTGAACGTAACTCCGGCAGAGTGGTCCAAAGCTAATCTAAGTTATGAGGCCCCGGCGCGGTGGCAAGCAACGGCTATTTTTGACCCGGTGCGAAAACGAATGGTGATTTTTGGCGGAGTAACAACCGATAATGAGCCTACCAATGAGCTATGGTACCTGAATTTGTCTTCTGCTAATTTAACTGGACAGCGCTGGACCCAGCTTTTCCCGACGAATAATACCAGCTCAGGCCTGGCCAGAACAGCTCATGTGCTGGTTTATAATCCTGATACAGACCATTTGCTGGTGTATGGCGGCTGGGCTCCTCTAACCCTGACTGAAGCTTTCTACGATACTACATATGCTTTTGATTTTAATAGTCGAACTTGGTGGCTGGTGGCTCCCGGTCCAGACATCCCCAAGTCCCGTCGTAATGCCAGCGGGATCTATGATCCTATCCGTAAAAAAATGGTGATCTTTGGCGGAGCTTTTGGCAGTGATATTTACGCCGAGATATTTTCCGATATGTATGCTTTAAGCGAGGAAACCAACTGGGCTCCGGCTAAAGGCAAAGGAGAGATCTACAACTTTCCCAATCCTTTTAATAATAGCAGCGGGAAAACTACGATCAAGTTCTATTGTGACAGCGCCCGGGAGGTAAAGATAACTATTTATAGCCTGATCGGTGAGCTAGTCAAAGATTGGACCATCAATGGGGTCAAGGGCATAAACTCCCTGGAATGGGACGGCGCTAATGGGGATGGTAAAAAAGTGGAAAGCGGCGGGTATATCTGCGTGATCAATAAAGGTGGCGCAAAAAGTAAATTCAAAATAGGGGTAATTAGGTGAAAAAGTAAAATGCCAGGCACAGAGGGAAGAGCGAGGCACAGAGGCACAAAGGAAGTACAAGAACAAGGCATAAAGGAAGAAACGAGACACAATAAAATGAGAACATATCGAGATTTGATAGTTTGGCAAAAAGCTATGTATTTTGTAACAGAAATATATAAGCATACTAAGAAATATCCAAAAGAATAAATGTATGGTTTAGTAATGCAAATGAGGCGTAGCTGTGTCTCTATACCCAGCAATATAGCAGAAGGATACGGTAGAAATTCAACAGATGATTATTTGCGGTTTATAAGAATCAGCATCGGTTATCTTTATGAAATACAAACGCAGCTTGAAATCGCTTTTAGTTTGAAATATTTATCAAAAGAAGAATTTGCTAATATTTATGAATTAAGTCGGGAAATAGAACGTATGTTGTCAAGTCTCCATAAAAGTATAAGAAAAAGTTAGTGTGCTCTGTTCCTTGTTTCTAAAACTTTGTGCCTTGTCTTTGCTTTAAACTTTGTGCCTATTTTGAATAGAGGTCTAACAGGATGAAATTGGGAGTAAGCCGCATAGCGCTTAAATTCAGCGTCATTGTTTCGCTCATTATTATTACGGTAATGTGGATCATGGCTACGCTTATCATGCAGCAAACCCGTCAGTCCCTGATCAAGGAAATGGAGATCAGGGCTGAATTTTTTGCGCGCAGCGTGCGGGAAGCATTATTTCCCCAGCCGGATGACTTTCAGTTGTATTTCAATGTGCAGGAAATGGTCAAAGAACAAGCTGTAACTTATGCCATGGTGTTGGATAGTAAGGGGCAGGTCATTTCCCACAGCGAAAAGGAAAAGATCGGGCAGTTTGATGTAAGCGAGGAAGGGAAAAGAGCGGCCGGCACCAGGCAAACCATAATCCAACCTTTCCTCTTGAAGAATGAACAGCTCTTCGATATTGCCGTGCCGATCATGGTCGGTAATAATTTTAAAGCCGGTACGGTCCGTATTGGTTTTTCGCAAAAAAGCATTACCGCAGCTTTGGTGGAAAAAAGAAAGAAAATTATCTATATCACTGGCGCGCTGCTGGGCTTAGGGATTTTTATCACTATTATCATGGTAACCTGGATGGTGCGGCCGGTTAATAAGTTGGCCAGTGCTGCCCAGCAAATTGGGACCGGCAACCTGGAAGTGCAGGTGACGATAAGAACCCATGATGAATTGCAGGACCTGGCGCATTCTTTCAACGATATGGTGAAAGGGCTGAAAGACCTTGACCGGGTCAGGAATACTTTCGGACGGTATGTAACCAAGCAAGTGGCGGAAGCAATCCTGGACGGACGGTTGCAATTGGAAGGAGAACGAAAAAAAGCGACCATTCTCCTTTCCGATATCCGCGGTTTTACCAGTATCAGTGAGAAAATAGAGCCAGAGGAAGTTGTTGATTTCCTTAACCGCTATTTTAATATAATGGTGGAGGTGGTCGTTAAATATGAAGGCCGTCTCGATAAATTTATCGGCGACGCGATCCTGGCCGTATTTGGCGATGCCATGCCCCATGAAGATGATGCCCGGCGAGCGGTATTAACGGCTCTGGAAATGAGAGAAAAGCTGGATGAATATAACCAGGAACGCCAACATGAGGGTAAAGAGCCTTTACGTATCGGGATAGCGGTACATACCGGAGAGGTAGTGGCCGGCGAGATCGGCTCGAAACATAAAACAGAGTACACGGTGATCGGCGATACGGTAAATCTGACTTCTCGTATGGAGAGCTTGAATAAGGAATTCAAGACTGATATTTTGATCAGCGAAAGCACGTATTTGGAAGTTAAAGACCTGGTGGAAGTACAGGAGCTCAGTGAAGTCCCGATCCGGGGTAAGGAAAAACCATTGAATCTCTATGCTCTAAAGGGTAAAAAGAATAAAAGCAGCCGCGAATAAAAACCGAATGATAGCGAATTACGCGAATGTTTTATTGGCTGTAATTCGTGCTATTCGAGATTTAGGAAGGCCTAGTCGGTATGTTTGTCTTTTGGCGTCTTTTACTGGCGCATTTTATGGCCGATTTTCCGCTACAGACCAATAAGGTATATTTTTTAAAAACTAAATACCCGTGGGGTTCATTTTTACATAGCGGGATTTTTATCATGGTCAGTGTCCTGCTGTTGTGGCCTTTATGGGGCAGGCCGGATTTTTGGTTTTTCCTTTTGTTCCTGTTTGCGGCCCATGGATTCCAGGATCTTTTAAAGATTATTTATAACCGGCAGGCCAGCCGCGATACGATATGGCTTTTTATTTTTGACCAGCTCGGGCATGTGGTTTTTATCAGCACGGTACTATTACTGCCCATAAGTCTCGTGCGCTATGCTACGGGCCGTGATTCATGGTTCTATTGGTATAGTCAGGATAAACTGATAATGTGTCTGGTATTCCTGATCAGTATCGGTTTTGGCGGAACTATCCTGATACCATACGTGGAAAAGCTGATGAAACATCTGCCGCAGGTAGAGATACCGCCCAAATACAAGTATCACGGGGTATTGGAGAGAATGCTGATTGTGGTGTTAATAAGCGCTCCCGGGTACTGGTATATGTTTACTCCGGGCGTGTTTCTGATCCGTTATTTCAGCCGGGATAATTATTCTACGGCTTCAGTAGTGGTCAGTGTTTTAGGCGCTGTTGCCGGCGGGGTTTTATTGAGACTGCTGTTATAGTTGTGTTTTGAGTCCCCTATAGGATACTGACTAAAATCGAAACGGGAATAATAAAAAAAACCTTTGAATAAACAAGAAGCAAAACAACAAATCCAAAAACTCGTTGAGAAATATCAAAGAGTGGGGGAAGTCCTTTGTATAGGATACACTTGGAGGGGGAATGGGGGCAGAATTGGGGCTAAACATATTACCGCTGCTAATATGGAATTATCTTGTTTCTTTTGGTAAGTATACGACCTTTCAATTCCTACCTGATAGCTATAAACAACTGTTTAATCCCTTCAATCCCAAAGATCAGGCCCATATTGCAAACCAGGATCCCGCACAGGATAGCCATAATGCTTTTTCGCCGACTCAGCCCCAGTAGTCTGGCCAGTAATATTCCCCCCAGTACGCCGCCGGTAAAGGCGGGGGCAGCTACGACAATAAAGACTCCACACCCACCGTATTTTTTGGCGGTTATAAATGTTTTAGTTTGAGCAATCTTATTCTGATTTACTTGATACTTATCTTTTATACGCTGCACCCAGAGGAATCTGGCTGCTACCGGGCCGAGCAGAAAATAAAAAAGCGGAATCTGTGCCAATTCTATGATCAGTAAATAACCTAAGACCAATCGCCAGGAACCAAAAAGAGCAATCCCAATAGGAACTGCTCCTTTCCTGCCTGAGGCAATATAGATACCGACTAAAGCTATAAATTCACTTACGTATTTAACCATTTTCTTTCTTGATGATCTCCAGGATTTCTTTTATATCATTGATCTCATGATCCGCGCCGCTTTCTTTGGTTTCAAAAAGATTGCCATAGCAGGCAAAAATGGTTTTCATTCCCACCTGTTTAGCGCCGACGACATCGCGCTCCGCCCAATCTCCCACCATTACCACATGTTGTGGATCAAAAGGCCAAAGTTCTAGCAATTTACGGAAAGGTTTCGGGCTTGGCTTACGTTCACCAGTATCATCAAAAGTAATAACCTGATCAAAAATAGGGTGCAAATTAAAGGAACATAACCGCAGCCAGACTGCCAGCCGGGGAGCGTCGCTGATCACCGCCATTTTTATGCCTTGTTTAGCGATATTCATCAAGGTGGACATAACATGGGGATACAAAGTCAACGCCCCTTCCTTAGCCCGGCGATAACCGATTATTCCCGCGGCCAGAATCTTATAGTCAATTTTGCCAAATTCCTGTAACAATATTTTGTCAAATATTTGCTGGTCCTCAATGCCTTCTACTGAATATAGGTTAAATATCCGGTTGATCATTTCTTCCTTGGCAAGATCCAGCCCAGCGTCAATCATGGCCTCCACGGCTGCTTCCACAGCTACGCGCTTGGCTTTCATAAAATCCCAAAGCGTATTATCTAGATCAAACACCACTGCTTGAATCATCGTTTATCCTTTTTTTACATTATCTATTTTTTCAAACCAACACAAAAATCATTGGCCTGGAAGCGACTAATTGAGCTGCTGGAAGGGCCGCTGGATGAAATGGTTAGGCAGTCTTTATTTTTATATCGCCTTCAATGTAGCGGTGGATTATGCCGGAAATCAATGTTTGGTAGGGGATTCCCATTTCCATTGCTTTTTTCTGAATGCCCATAAAATCATGACTATAAAGCCTGATGGTAACACCGCGGTCTTTTTTGAAGGTATTGTCGGCAGCGGATTTGATAGCTTCAATTTCACTTTTTGATGGTGTCAATAGCTTTATTTTACAAGTATAGGAATTTCAATCCTATACTTGATTACACAGATTTCCAAAAGATTACACCGATTACCAGCCTAGTCGCTGATAAAAATCTGTGTAATCTTCGTAATAATCTGTGCCTGTCCCCGCGGTCTTGATCCCGATTTATCGGGATCAGCAGGGGATAATCAGTTAGCGGAACGAAGTGGAGCCTAACTTGCCTTTTTCTAATGCGTCTAGAATATACTTTTCTTCTTTACTCGGCGCACTCATATCAAACCTCCTGTTCTTTCTCGAATAATTTAGTTGCCTTTCGGCTGGGGATAATTGTTTTTAAAAGTATATAATCTTTTTCAATAATAGGAGGTACTAAATAGATATAATTATCAATAATGAGAAAGTATATTTTTTGCCCACGATATCTTTTTTGATCCGGGTGGTCGGCTATTTTCCATATATTGCCTTGCGCTAAATGAAAAACAACGCGTTCAAACGATAGCCCGCGGTTGTTTTTAAGCCATTCGTTTTTTGCCGGATCCCACTCGTATTTTATGACTTAATTGTACACTATTTGTACGTACGTGTCAAGGTTTTAATTATTCTTGCCTGGCTGATAAGGGCTTTGATTTGGGCCGGGAGTTTTTTTCTGGCAGCGAATAATATTAGTTCTTGCCGGGTTTATTTTTGTCTAATAATCAGCCGCCTGAACCGCCGGCGCGCAAATTATGCCGCGGTTCAAGTCGGCTGGATTTGTTGGTTAGACAAGATCTATTTTCACCGTTAGCCGATTCCTTAATCCGTCGTAGCTTAACTCTTGCACAGAGTTATTAGTTACTAACCCCAATTCCTGACAAAATACACAACCACTAAACTGTTACAACGGAGATTCCGCTTATTTATTGTAAAATATTATCTGCTTGCCTTCAGTGCGACGTTTCAAATAGGGATAGAGATATATCTTTGTTTCTTTGGGAACATTGGCAAGAATATCCCTTA
>JACRDM010000078.1 GCA_016218565.1 Elusimicrobiota bacterium
AGCGCCCATTACGCCGATATCATTTTCAGTGGCTTTAGCGCAATTATGCGGACATCCGGTAACTGCCAACTTAAACTTATGCGGCGTATCCTCCCGAAAGTATTTTTTATCCAATTCCGCGGCGAGGATCTTGGTGTCGATAATACCCCAGCGACAGGTTGATTCTCCCGGGCAAGCGACGATAATGCGCACTCTTGGGCCGCAAGCTCCCATATAAATCCCCGCTTGCTCCAGTTCCAGACGCGCTTTTTCCAGGTTGGTGTGATGAACATTATGTATCTCTATACCCTGGCGCGTAGATAGATGAACCTCTCCTTTGCCGTACTTTTCGGCTATATCTGAGATCTTTTTTAGTTGTTTCGCGGTCAAGTCTCCGCCAACCGCGCGCAGGCGCATAGCAAAATATTCTTTTTGCTTCTGCTGGATCATGCCAATTTTTTTAAATGCCGCCAAGTCGATCTCTGGTTCCATTGTCTCACTCCTCTATTATTAACTCCTCTGCGGTTACCTGTCCTTTAATTATCCAAAAGGCTTTTATCTGCTGATGGCCATTTAACAATGACGCGATCACATAAATAATATTCGGGTCATAGGCTAATTTTATATCTTCCGCCGATGGACGCGGCAGCGACGCGGGATGGGTATGATATACTGCCAGGATCGCTAACCCTTCGCTTCTGGCCCGGCGAATAACGGAAAACTGCTCCTGCGGATCGAGACTAAAGTGTTCACTGCTTTGATCCACATTCCGCAGCGGGAAGTGATTGGTAATTCTATCTTTTTCCCCGGCTAAATACCCGCACGCCTCAAGCGGAGCTTCCTGCTCTCCTTGCGCGAATATTTTATTAACAATTTCACCCTTTATTCTCATTGATATCTTCCTTCAAATGTAAGTCGCAGGCCGGTTGTTCATAGTCTTCCAAGCTGGTGATGGTTGGCTTGCTGCCGCAGACCGGACATTGGCTGTTCCTTTGGGTACGCACCGTTCTGAACTCCATCTTAAAAGCATTAAAAATAAGCAGCCGATTAAGTAAAAGTTCTCCTTTACCGATAATAAACTTCAAGGCTTCCGCCGCCTGTATCGTTCCCAGCATACCCGCCACCGCGCCCAACACCCCGGCTTGTGAACAGGAAGGTACCGCGTTTTTCGGAGGCGGCTCTTTAAAAATACACCGGTAACAGGCGCGGCCTGGGACGTAAGTCATGGTCTGTCCGTCAAAACGCAGTATCCCGCCATGGGAGAAAGGCTTCTGCGTCATAACACAGACATCATTGATCAAAAATTTCGCCGGAAAATTATCTGTACCGTCTATGATAAAATCATATCCGCCAATGATCTCAAGAATGTTGTCAGCGAATACTCTTTCCTGATACGTAATCACCTTTATATCCGGATTGATCAATTCAATTTTTTCTTTGGCTGAAGTAACCTTAGGCTTGCCGACATCCGGCGTAAAATGAATAACCTGCCGCTGTAGATTTGTAAGATCTACCTTATCACCGTCTACCAGGCCGATTATGCCCACACCCGCTGCCGCCAGGTAAAGCGCGGCTGGAGCGCCAAGACCACCGGCGCCGATGATCAAGATCTTTCCTTGAATGATCTTCTCCTGGCCTTCAATGCCCACTTCTTTCAAAATTATGTGCCGGCTGAATCTTTCCAGCTGCGCGTCATTCATAGCCACTATTATTCCTCCAGCGCCTGTTTAAGATCCGCTGTCAGATCTTCCAGATCCTCGATGCCGACAGCGATTCTGATCATTGTCTCCGCTACCCCCATCTCCGTCTTCAATTCTGGCGAATATTCACAGAAAATGGTAGAAGCCGGATGGATCGCTAGGGTTTTGTTGTCATTTATGTTCGTAGCCCGGCGGATCAGTTTTAATTTATTCAGGAACGAAAAACAAGCTTCCCGGGAAGAGAGATCAAAAGTAAGCAGGGCTCCAAAATTGCCCTTAAATTGTGACCGGGCAACAGTATAATAAGGGGAACTCTTTAATCCCGGATAATTTATCTTTACTGCTCGCGGCTGCCGAGCCAGGAATTTTGCCAAACCCAGCGCATTCTCCGATGATCTATCCGCGCGCAAAGCCAATGTTTCCAATCCCAAGCTCTGCAAATAAGCATTATGCGGCGAGAGACAAGCCCCGACGTTACGGGCGACCTCCCTCTTTAACCTGGTCACTAAAGTGAACTGGCCATATTTTCTGGCTTCATTCTTTAATCTGGGGTTGTTGCGCCAATCATAAGTGCCATTATCTATGATCAGACCTCCGATCGTAGTAGCGCCTCCAGATATATATTTTGTCGCCGAGATCACTTCAATGTCTACGCCTGAATCCTGGCCGCTAAAAAAATAAAGCGGGGTAACGGTAGTATCGCCAATCAGAAGTATCTTACTTTCCCGCGCTATTTTTGCCAACACTTTTATACTGGCCACTTCCAATTGAGGATTGGTAATAGCTTCAAAGAAAATAGCCCTGGTGTTACTATCGATCAACTTTTTTATCGTTGTTGGCTTGGAAAAATCAGCATATCTTATCTTGAGGCCCCAGGGGCCAAGGGTTTTTTCAAAAAGTGAATACGTATTCCCAAAAACATGTTTGGTGGTAATAATATTATCACCCTGTCCGGCAATGCTTAAGACAACATTGGCAATGGCCGCCATCCCGGAAGCCACTGCCACTACGGCAAAAGCATCGGTCAGGTTCTTAACCTTCTGCTCCAGGTGCTCTATGGTCGGATTCGTGATCCTGGAATAAGCATGTCTTGGCTTCTGGCCAAGAAAAGCAGTCTGGAGCTCCTCCGCGGTATCAAATTCAAAAGCAACAGTGTCATAAACAGGCATGCGCAGGGAACCATGCGTGTCTTTTTTTAGAAAAGGAGTGTGTATTGCTTTGGTTGTAAAGCCAGCCATGTTACTTCCCTCCACCCATAAAATAAAGAAAATCGATTTCATCATTCTCTTTCAACACAGTTTGTGAGAACTTTCCCCGCCTGACGAATTCGCCGTTCAATTGCACGCTGACCATATCCGGCATCTCAACCTTATTTACTATAAGTAACTCCGCGACACTAAGCCCCTTTTCAATAACCTGCTCTTTACCGTTTATTTTAATCCGCATAAGGCCTCCTTATACTTCTATTCTAATTTATGAACCCCTACTATTACGGCTACTTTTGCTGCCATTCCTTCCCGGATGCTGTATCGAGTACGACTCGCTTGCGCTCTCTCACATATTTCTCAATTTCTCTGTTAACATCAATATCTCTATGATCAATTACACTGCAATATTCCACGGTGTTGCCAAAGTCATCCTTATCTTTTGCATGATACATTATAGTTCTTATGCGAGAAACTCGTTCAAATCCCATCGCTATTGTCTTAGACATAAACAACTAAATTATAGTATATTAAGTCTTTGGAAAAACGAGCTTCTGTCGCACCAAACCACCCCCCATTGCTGGTAGAATAAATCGTATTGATTTCGCCTTTTTGCTCCATTATTGCTTCTCCAAAAGTTAGAGCAATATCCATCTTATCACGAAAAAACCTCGGAGTAATAATTTCCAGCTCAAGATTGCTGCCATAATTGCTGGCAGTGTATGGTCTATATTTTTCTCCCTCAAACGAATATTTTCCAAGTTTAAAACTGCAAGAAGAAAAATTTAGCAAAATCAATAATATAAAGAATATCTGTAGTTTTTCTTTAAACGTCAAAGTAATTATTCTTTTTTCTACTTCAGAAACCGTAAACAACTTCGAATGTTGGTCCAAAGCTTGAATCTTGCCAGTATTCCGTAATTTCATTTATTCCTTCTTTTCTCTTCCTTATGGGCTTTTCATATCCCCAGCCTCCGTAACCGGCAATTACGGAAAGAGGCACTCTTCTGAATCTATAACCAAAAGTGATTTCCCCTTCCACAATTAGGGGTTTTTCTATGATATAATTTGACTCACCAAAATTATCTAAGGCATCAAACAAACCTCTCACGCCAAATGTCACCCCAATATTACCAGAAAAACCGATTTTATCATTTCTGGAACCTAATCTAAATCCCAAAACAGCATCGGAGATATTATGATTCGTCAGTTGGGAATCCTTAAAAGAGTATTCCACGCTTATTTGCCTATATCCCGCGAAAAATTCACTGGCGAAATTCCCTTCCGGTTGATAACCAATGTCGGCTCCGAAATTATTTAACTGGGCTTTACCGTTGTCAGGGAAATTGTATGAACTGCCAAGAAGATAAAACCCTCTGATAAAGAACTTTTTGTTTAAATACTCAACTTCCGGTCCCCATAAAATACCGGCATCAGATTTCAGTTTTGCTATTGACTCAGGATTCCAAATGACTTCATTTTCGTAAATCTTCTGTTTTGTCTGCGACATTTTTGCGCTCGTCCATTGACAACCTCGAGATATTATGCCAAGAGAATAGTACCTTTCTTTGTATTCTTTAGCCAACGTTATATTGCAAAAATAGAGAATAGAGACAAGAATAACCCCAAGGATCTTTATCACTCTCATGTTAAACAGTGTTTTACCGGTACTTTCTAAAACATTATTCACTTTAACCATGATCAAGCCTTCTTGATCAAAAAGATTCCTGTCTCTGCCCGCAAATTTGGCAGGAACCTGATAATCTTGTTATCACTTATGAATATCTTTTTCTTTACGGCTATCTCTCGTTTCGCGCAATAATCTTCGAAGTCCAGCAAACTCAGGAAATGCAAATTGGGCGTGTTATACCACTCAAAAGGCAACGCCGGAGTCACCGGTACGCGCCCGCGGAAAGCTAATTGCCAGCGGGCGCTGAAATGAACAAAATTAGGGAATCCCACGATCACTTCTTTCCCCAGGCGCAAAGCTTCCTGTAATACCGTATCAGGATGTATCACCTGCTGTAAGCTCTGATCCAATATCAAGTAATCAAAAGACTGGGCCTCCCAATCCTTAAGTCCGGAATCCAGATCTCCGTGAAAAACACTCAATCCCCGGGCCACGCATTTATAAATAGCCTGCTCGTCTATTTCGATCCCCTGGCCGCTGACCTGCTTGTGCCGGGCCAAGAACGCTAACAATTCCCCGTCGCCGCAGCCGAGATCAAGCACTGTGGAATTTGGCTTGATCAATCCAGCTATCAACCGGTGTTCAAAACTGATCTCGTTAACCTGAATGTTCATTCCGCCCTTCCCACCACTATCATTTTCAACCCAGTTTTTGTCCATTCAAATCTCCATAATAACTTTCTGCTGTCTCAATTATTTTCTGAAATATCTTCAGGAAGAACGGGATTCATTGACTTCTCCGCTCTCACCGTAAACACTGCGTAAAAAATGTTTGATCAAATGAGATTCCTTTTTTATCTCCACCAAAAAAGCATCATGCCCGTAGGTAGAATTTATCTCGCAATACGTGGTATTGACCCGGTGTGTCTTAAGCAGCTTGACTATTTCCTGCGCCTGATACGCTGGATAAAGCCAATCTGATTTAAACGCGACCACCAAAAAGCGTACGTCTATTTTACGGTTTTTGGGTATAAACTTATCCCCGGCCAGGTCGAAGTAATCCATCGCCTTGGTAATATACAGATAGGAATTGGCGTCAAAACGTTTGACAAAAGTGTCGCCACGGTAGCGCAAATATCCCTCTACTTCAAAATCAGTGGTAAATTTTACATTCTTGTTTTTTTCCTTAAGTTTGCGGGAAAATTTATCCTCCATGGATCGATCGCTCATATACGTAATGTGACCGATCATCCGCGCCACTGCCAATCCCCGCTCTGGTTGGCCAAAGTCGTAATAGTTGCCTCCCAGCCAGGCCGGATCAGCCATGACCGCCTGCCGGCCAACTTCATCAAACGCTATCTGCTGAGGTGAATGTTTTAAAGTAGTAGCTATCGGGATAGCGGAACGAACAGTATCATGGTAGGAAGCTACCCACTGCAGAACCTGCATTCCGCCCATTGACCCGCCAATAACCGACAATAATTTCTTTATACCCAAATGGTCAATCAGGTATTTTTGCGCTTTAACCATATCGGCAATGGTTACTATGGGGAAAGTCAAAGCGTAAGGTTTGCCGGTCTTGGGATCAATTGAAGACGGGCCAGTTGTCCCCCGGCAGCCGCCAATGACATTGGAGCAGATCACAAAATATTTATTCGTATCCAGAGCTTTACCCGGCCCGATCAAATCATCCCACCAGCCTGGTTTATCATCGCTTTCGTGATAGCCGGCAACATGAGCATCACCGGAAAAAGCATGCTCTACCAAAACAGCGTTGCTCTGATTAGCGTTTAACGCGCCATAAGTTTCGTAAGCTATTTTAATTGGGCCCAGTTTTTCGCCAGACTCCAGTATTAACTCATTCGGTGGCTCGGCAAAAGTAAAATATTTTTTATCAACTTTTTCGATGCTTTTTTCTTTCACTGCTAACTCCTAAAAATATAGTTTTAAGTTGAAAGTTATAAGTGTTAAGTTAAGGTAGTACTGAATTATTAACCAAAATTTAACTTTACACTTATAACTTCTTTACTTAGCTTCTTCTGCGAACAGCCAGGTCGAGAGATACCGTTCCCCGGTATCCGGCAATATTACGACTATATTCTTGCCGGCTGCTCCCAGCCGCTGGGCTATTTCCAGAGCGGCCCACATGGCTGCACCGCCGGATATGCCTACCAAAATCCCTTCTTCTTTAGCCAGCTGCCTGGTGACCTGGCCAGCATCTTCATTGGAAACTTGAATTACTTCGTCATACACCTTGGTGTTCAAAATATTAGGTACGAATCCTGCCCCGATCCCCTGGATCTTGTGCGGGCCAGACTGGCCGCCGCTTAAAACTGGCGAGTCTTTTGGTTCCACTGCTACTATTTTCACGTTGGGATTTCTCTTTTTTAATACCTCGCCGACCCCGGTGATAGTACCCCCCGTGCCAATACCGGCAATAAAAATATCTATTTTACCATCAGTATCGTTCCAGAGCTCTTCCGCCGTAGTGCACCGATGTATTTCCGGATTGGCGGGATTATTAAACTGCTGTGGAATAAAACTATTAGGCGCTGTTTTAGCCAGTTCCTCTGCCTTTTCCACTGCTCCGCGCATACCTTTGGCTCCTTCGGTTAAAACCAGTTCCGCCCCGAATATTTTCAGCAATTGCCGGCGTTCAATGCTCATGGTCTCCGGCATGGTTAAAACAAGTTTATATCCTTTGGCCGCGGCTGCAAAGGCCAGGGCGATACCGGTATTACCGCTGGTCGGTTCAATAATCACCGTGTCTTTCTTTAGAATGCCCGCTTTTTCCGCGGCTTCGATCATCGCTACCCCTATCCGGTCCTTGACACTGGAAAGCGGATTAAAAGATTCTAATTTAGCCAGGATAGTCGCCTTTGAATCTTTACCCAGTCTATTTATTCTCACTACTGGGGTCCGGCCAATGGTTTTAGTTATATCTTCATATATTTTTGCCATTTTGTCTCCTTTCCAAAAAATTATAAGTTGAAAGTTTAAGTTAGAGTTGTCTCCACATCGTTACGCTAACTGATGGCACAGATTATTACGGAAATTATTCCCCCTACTCCCGACTTTTCGGGACTGGCAGGGGGAACAGGCCTAGATTTCTATCAGCGACTAGGCTTGTAATCGGTGTAATCTTTTGGAAATCCATGTAATCATACTTAGGCACACAATTCCTAAGCATTAAATTAGATGTAATACATATCCGACTTTTCTTTGTTCTTTTCCTCATAGTCCCTGCACATATCCGCGAAACTAATCTGGTCTACCACCTCCTCTGTTAATAATCTTATCTTATTCCACAGAGGCCTAAAAACGCATTTTGTTTCTTCATTACATCGTTTAAAGCAGCTTTTACTTACACAAGTAATAGGAGAAATCGGTCCTTCCATTAACCGGATAATTTCTCCCAATAAAATGTTTTTGGGATTCTTGGCGAGATAATATCCACCTTTAGCTCCGCGTTGACTGTTCAAATAACCCGCTCCTTTCAAAGCCAGCAAAAGCTGCTCTAAATATTTTATCGGAATATCCTGTCTTTTGGCAATCTCCTGGATCCTGACTAATCCCTTATTATAATGTACAGACAGATCCAGTATCGCTTTTAATGCATAATCACCGCGAAATGAAATTTTCATACTTTTGACATCCTTTTATTAATCCATACTAATTCAATCAACTTAATAACTATATATCATATCATTCTAAACTTGTCAAGCGTTTTTTTAGAGAAACAGATTACGCGGATTCTAAATACTGATTACGCAGATTAATCCAAATTTCGCTTTTTACCACGAACTATACTAACGACGAACCACGAACGGTTTTCTAATAAATAGTTAAACGGCACTCAGCAGAGAAATAAACAATAAAACTATCTGAATCTGCAGTTGACACCACCATATACCGCAGGCAGTAGTTTACGAGGTTAAATTTTTCACATGAACAGGATTAATCATAATGGCCTGCTGAACCAAACGATAGAAAAGCATACCCCGGGATTTGGAGGTTCTACGGTTAAAG